>JACPQN010000080.1 GCA_016190485.1 Chloroflexota bacterium | reverse complement strand
CTTCTGGGTGGCCCGCATGATCATGATGGGGCTGGAGAACACCGGCGAGGTCCCCTTCCGCACGGTCTACCTCCACGGCCTCATCCGGGACGCGGACGGGGAGAAGATGAGCAAGTCCAAGGGCAACGTGGTGAGCCCGGAGGAGACCATTCGGCAATACGGCACCGACGCCCTGCGCTTCACTCTGGCCACAGGCAGCAGCCCCGGCAACGACATGAAGCTCAGCCCCCAGCGTCTGGAGGCCAGCCGCAACTTTGCCAACAAGCTGTGGAACGCCGCCCGCTTCGTCATCAGCAACTTTCCGGCAGGCGATCCGGTGGACCCCGCCGAGGCCCTGGACCGCTCCCGCCCCGCTGAGGACCGCTGGATCGTGAGCCGGCTCCACCGGACCATCGCGCTTCAGGAGGACCTGCTGCGCAACTTCCAGCTCGGTGAGGCGGCGCGCCAGGCGCACGACTTCCTCTGGGGCGAGTTCTGCGACTGGTACATCGAGATCGCGAAGATCCGGCTGCGGAGCAACGGGCCCCTTCGACAAGCTCAGGGCGACGCCCTTCGACAGGCTCAGGACAGCGCCCTTCGACAGGCTCAGGACACAGCTCAGGACACAGCTCAGGACACAGCGCAGGACGGCGCCTCGCCCCTGCCGGTGCTGGCCTACGTGCTGGAGCAGAGCCTGCGCCTGCTGCATCCCTTCATGCCCTACGTGACCGAGGAGCTCTGGCAAGGGTTGAAGCCCTCTCTGCGGTGGCCGGGCCCGGCCTCTGCCGCCCTCATCGAGGCGCCCTTCCCTCATGCCGACCCCGCCCGCTACGATGCAGTGGCGGAGGAGGAGCTGGCGGCCAGCATCGAGGTGGTGCGGGCCATCCGCAACGCCCGGGCCGAGCGCAACGTCGCCCCGGCCCGCTTCATCCAGGCCCAGGCCTATGCCACGCCCGCCGTGGGCGCGGCCCTGCAGCGCCAGGCGGAGCACGTTAAGGCGCTGGCCCGCCTGGAGCGGCTGGACCTCCACCCCGATACGGCTCCCCGCCCGGAGCAGGCCGTGCCCCTGGTGCTGGACCACTGCGAGGTGTACCTGCCCCTCCTGGGGATGCTGGACGTGGCCGCCGAGCGGGAGCGCCTCCAGAAGGAGCTGGCCGGGGCGCAGCAGGAGGCGCTGCAGGTGCGGCGGAAGCTGGACAACCAGGACTTCGTGGCCCGCGCGCCGGCAGCGGTGGTGGAGAAGGAGCGGGCGCGCCTGGCCGCGGCAGCGGAGCGGATGGGCCGCCTCCAGGCCCGTCTGGCGGAGCTAGGGTAAGCAGCCGGATGTGCTACTATACGCAATAAGGCGCGGGACCGCTGCGTGGGAAAGAGACTGCTGAACAAGTCCGCTCTCCCTGAGCCCTTCGGTAGTCTCAAGAGACCCCCACTCCGAGTCTTTCACCGCTCCCGGCAAGAAGGAGGTGACCAGGAAGCCACTCTTTCCATTCCGGCACACGGTAACGATGATTGTTCCACAGGAGGAGATGCGCCATGATCGACCGGATGACCCGGGCCGTCCAGATGAACATCGACCTCTACGAAGAGGTGGAGCACAGTCCGGGGCTGAATGACGAAGCGCGTACCGTGGTGATCCTGGTCAGCGCTGCCGCGGGAGTGGGCACGCTGCTCTCGGGCCTACTGGGGGGTAGATTGGTGCCAGGCCTCGTCGGCGGCGTCGTAACCACCATCATGGGCGTGGCGCAGTGGTACCTCTGGTCTTTCCTGGTGCTCATGGTGGGGACAAAGATGTTCGGTGGCACCGCCGACTTCGGGCAGGTGAGTCGCACCATCGCCTACGCCTACACCCCCAACGCGGTCAAGCTCTTTGCCTTCGTGCCGGCGCTGGGTGGGCTGCTGGGGTTCCTGGCGGGCATCTGGTCGCTGGTGCTAGGCGTGGTGGCCATCCGCCAGGCCATGGACTTCGACACCGGTAAGGCCGTTGCCACCGTGGTAGTCGCCTTTGTGCTGGCCGTGGTCATCGTCTCCATCGTGTCCCTGATCATCTTCGTGCCCCTGGGCATCGCCGCCTCGCCGGCGCCTTGACGTTGGGCAGCGCCCCACCAGAGGCACAGTGAGTAGAGCAGGACAGCGTTCCCCCTCCAAGACACCGGTGGTCATCGGCGGCATCCTGCTGGCCGTCCTAATGGCGGGCGGCCTCATCGCCCTCAACGCCTTTGGCGACGGCGGTGGCGTGCTCACCGCGGGGCTGGCCCAGCCCGGGGCGACCCTTGGGTCTGCTGGCGCGCCGGTGACCATGGAGGAGTTCAGCGATTTCCAGTGCCCCTTCTGCGGCCAGTTCGCACGGCAGACCTCCGGCAAGATCATCGATGAGTACGTGAAGACGGGCAAGGTGCGCTTCGTCTACCGCCACTTCGCCTTCATTGGCCAGGAATCTATCTGGGCGGGCCAGGCCGCAGAGTGCGCGGGAAGCCAGAACCGCTTCTGGGAGTACCACGACAAGCTCTTCGCCAGCCAGGCCGGGGAGAACCGGGGCGCCTTCAGCCGGGAGAACCTGAAGCGCTTCGCCCGGGAGCTGGGGCTGGACGCCGGTCGCTTCGACCGCTGTTTGGACAACAATGAGACCCTGGAGCGGGTGCGCCAGGACACCGAGGAAGGCATGAGCCGCCAGGTGCGCTCCACTCCTACTTTCTTCATCAACGATGATCCTCTGCTGGGGGCGCTCCCCTACGAGAACTTCAAGACCGCCATTGACCGCCAGCTCCCTCGATAAGCGTACAGGCCAGCCCGAAGGAGGAGACTCCTCTCGGCCCACGGGGACTGCGCCGGGAGAGCGGTCCCTCTGGCTGGCCGTGGCCTTGGCATCGGGCCTGGGGGTGGGCCTGACCGGCTACCTGAGCGGGACGTACCTGGCCGGTACCGAGGTTGCCTGCGTGGGGGACGGTGGCTGTGTGGAGGTGCAGTCCAGCAGGTACGCCTACATCCTGGGCGTGCCCATCGCCTTCCTTGGGCTGGGCTACTACGGCGTATGCCTGGCCCTGGCGCTGGGTGGCTGGAGGGGCGTGCCACGATGGCCGCGCTGGGCCGTGCCGCTCCTCTTTGCGCTGACCCTGGCCGCGGCCCTCTTCTCCGGGTACTTGACGGGCCTCCAGCTCTTTGTCATCGGCTCCCTCTGCGCCTGGTGCCTGGGATCCGCAGCCCTGTCCATGACGCTGCTGGCGCTGTCCCTCCTGCTGCTCCGTCGCTGGTAGCATGCCCGACGGGGCCTACCTGGTCGTCTACGCTGCTGCGGGCGCGGCCCTGGGACCGCTGCTGGACTGGCTGATACGCACGCTCCCGCGACAGCCCGCGCAGCTCGGGGAGGCGGGCCTACGGGCGCGGAGGATCGTGGTGTGCGTGGGGACGCCCCTGCTCTTCCTGTTTGCCTGGGCCTCCTACGGCTCAGGCGCCAGGACGCCTCTCCTGGCGCTGTACGAGGCGCTCTTTCTGGTCATTGCGGCCATAGACCTGGAGCACCGGCTGGTGCTGAACCGGGTGGTCTTCCCCGCGATGGCCGTAGCTCCGGTGACGGCGCTGCTCTGGGGCCACTCTCCAGCCAGCATCGCCCTGGGCGCCGCCATCCAGTTCAGCTTCTTTCTCCTCAATGCCTGGGTCTTTCGCGGCAGCGTGGCTGCGGGCGACGTAAAGCTGGCCCTGGTGCTGGGGATGGTCACCGGCTATCCGGGGGCCATCCGGGCCCTGGTGGTGACGGGCCTGGTAGCCGGCCCGGTGTCTGCTGCCCTGCTGCTGCTCCGCCTGCGCTCTCGCCGGGACTTCATCCCTTTTGCGCCGTTCATGGTCCTGGGCGCCTTCGTAGCCCTCCTCTGGCGCTAGAGGCGTCGAGTCCATTGCCGCCACCCATTTGCCGCCACCCATCCCATGCCGCCACCCATCCCTTGACGGAGGGGGCGTGGTACAGTATGCTGCTGGCAGGAAGGTGGAGCGCACCCACAGCCCGACAACTGCATAGACCGCCTAACTCCCGGCAAGGGGAGACGGGGGACCCAACCTTAGGGGTGAACTCGCCGTGGGCGAGGGGGCACCTTTCAGCCCTAACCCGACAGCTAACCTCGGAGGCGTATGAAGGGCCATCTCTAGCGAAGGACGGCCTTTCTTTATGTCTTGGAGCCACGCCCAACGTGGTCAACCCGGTGGCTGGGCATTAACCCCGGCTGCCAGCTCCGAATGTGCACCATGCAGCAACTCCTTGCGCCGTGGCGCGTGTTCCAGCAGCGTTTCTCGCGGAAGCAGGGACGACGGGGCGGCGCTCCGTCCCCCGCCAGCCTGCTGGTCGCCCGCCACCTGGCAGCCTTCCTGGCGCCGCTCCTGGCGACGCCCTTCCTCCACCTGTGGTTTCCATCCATGCCCACCATGCCCAGTCTAGTCGCACCCCCAAGCGCGCAGCTCCGAGGGTCCAGCCTTGTCACCTCCCCAGGGCCTGGGCCCCAGTTCCCGGACATTGCCCCGGCGGAACAGGCCTGCCTCGGGCTGTTGGCCCCGGCGCTTGAGCCGCGGGTCGGGCGGCCTGCCCACCCCGTCCGGCGCGGGGAGCAGACGGGGTTTCCACCGGTGGCATCCATGAGCTGGGCCGTGGCGGGAGTGCCCGAGCTGGCAGGCATGAGCGAGACGATCCAGGCTACGCTGGAATATAACGCTATCCGCTACCACGGCAGCCGGGGAGGCTACTACGCGTTCTTGCCCGGTGAGCTGTACGACGAGGTCTACTTCCGGGATCTCCTCACGGCCGCGAAGACCGCGCAGTACCTGTATGGCGATGCTTTCCTGCGCAGCGCGCTGGAGGAGGTGCTGGCACGGCAGCTCACCATCGTGCCCAAGGATGCCGCCACCAGTCCCGCAGCCTACCCGGGGCCGGGGGCGCTCTACGGCATGCTCACCCGGGAGGGTGAAGGGCAGAAGACCACGGCGCCCTCGGATGAGGAGACCAGCGCCGTGCAACTGGCTTACCTCTACTACAAAGCAGTTGGCGGCGCCGACTGGCTGTCCTGCTCCCTGAACGGGGTGCCCATCCTCCAACGACTGAACCTGGCCATGGACAGGATCCTCCAGGGACGCTTCGACCCCGGCACCGGCCTGGTGCGGCGGGCCCACACCACAGATTGGGGCGATGTGCGTTTCCAGAGCGCCGCACGTCCCACCCAGGCCGACCCCACCTTCGAGTACTGGACCGCCTCCATCTACGATCAGGCCTGGGCCTATCTGGCGCTGGGACAGCTCGCGGAGATGAACCGGGCCCTGGGCCAGGAAGAGGCGGCGCGGCACTGGGAGCAGGCCGCGGTGCAGCTCCAGCGGAACACCCAGCGGCTGCTCTGGCAGCCCGCGCGCGGCTTCTTCCGCCTGCATCATCACATCACGCCCCTGCTCCACGACTTTGACGAAGACGCCATGGTGGCTATTGGCAACGCCGTCGCCATCTACGCCGGCCTCGCGGAGCCCGATCAGATACCCACTATCATGGGCGCTCTTGAGGCGGCGCGGCTCCGGTCCGGCGCGGGCAAGCCTGGCGTTTCTCTCTATCCTCCCTACCCAGAGGGCTTCTTTCTGCATCCCCTCATGCGAGAAGAAGGGGTGTATCAGAACGGCGGCGTATGGGACTGGTGGGGCGGCGTCCAGATCACGGGGGAGTTTGAAGCCGGCCTCAGCGAGCTGGCGCGCCAGCACCTCTTTGCCGTGGCCCGGGACTGGGCCACCCATCCCACCAACCTGGCCGAGTGGCACGTGCCCGCCGGCAATCAGATGGGCGGCTCCAGCCACTACGCCGGTGGCGCCGGAACCTTGGGCGAAGCGGTGGTGCGCGGCCTCTTCGGCCTACAGCTCGCCGCCGAGGGTTTTTCGGTGCGCCTGCGGCTGGGCGCCCGCAGCGGCCATATCCACATCACCCAGCCAGCTTCGGGCGTCTCCTTCTGGATGCGCTACCGGGCAGGTAAGGACGCGCTCTCCCTTCAGTACACCACCAACCACCGCTCTTCCGGCAACATGGCGGTGCTGCTTCCGCCTGACACAGAGGTGGAGGTGGCGCTCCTAGACCAGCAGCCTCTGCCGTTCTCCACACGGATGACCGGCCAGGACCGCTACCTGGAGCTGGGCGCAGTGCCCTCCGGCGCGCACCACCTTCAGGTTCGTCTCCGGGTCCGGGGAGCGCTGCCCTTTGCCTCCTCCTGGGAGGGCCATAGCATCCCCAGCGTGCTGCCGGCTGGCGGGCAGGCCCTGTCCACCGTCACGGTGCGCAATGCCGGCGCGTCGCCCTGGCTGAAAGAGGGACCAAACCCCATCCGCGTCGGGTACCAGTGGCTGGACCTTACCGGCCGGCCGCTGCCGGCCGCTGCCGTGCCCGAGGTCCATAGCGAGCTTCCGCACGCGCTGGCGCCCAAGGAGCAGGCCACGGCGCCGCTGGTGCTGCATATGCCCAAGCAGCCCGGGCTGTACCGCCTGAAGGTGGACCTGGTGCAGGAGTACGTGCTTTGGTTTAGCCAGGCGGCGCTGCAGAACCACCCCATAGAGCTGCTGGTACGGGTGCAGTAACGTGGAATCCCCCAAGCGCCGGTTGATCGTCTACCTGGGCCTTGCGCTGCTGCTGGCGGCGACTTTCGTCTTCCGTTTTCCCAGCCTGCTGGAGCCCCTGTGGTACGACGATGAAGGCATCTACGCCGCCGTGGCCCATGCCATGCTGAAGGGCAGTGTGCTCTACCGGGATGTGCTGGATAACCGGACGCCCGGCATCTACTGGCTCTACGCCGCCATGCTCTCCGCTTCCGGCTACAGCTTTCTCTTCATCCGGCTGATGGCCACCCTGTCGCTCCTGCTCACCCAGGTGACCGCCTTCTTTATTGCCTGGCGCCTGGTGAACGTGAGGGCCGGGCTGGCCGCCGTGGCGTTGCTGGGGCTCCTGGGCAGCCTCCCCTTCATAGAGGGGAACATCGCCAATGCGGAGATCTACATGATCCTGCCCACTACGGTGGGAATGCTCTTGCTGATTCATGGCCGGTTCTACCTGGCGGGCGTCGCCCTCTCTTTTGCCTTCCTGATTAAGCAGATTGCCGGCGTGGAGCTGGTAGCCTGCGTCCTGGCCCTGCTGCTCTTCTCCCCGCGCCCGCTGCCGCGCCTGGCGATGCTGGCGCTGGGGTATCTCACCCCCATAGCCGCCGCTTCCGCCTACCTGCTGGCCCAGGGAACGCTGGGAGAGTTCATCTTCGCCGGGTTTGGCTACTACTTCGGGTACGTGCAGCGGGCCACCCGTATCCCCCACGAGCTGTGGCCCATCAAGCTCCTGCTGCTGGCGGCGGCCATCCTGGTGCTGCGTCGCTTCCTGGGCGGCCAGCGGTCGACGGAGAAGTTTCACACGGGCCTCCTGTACCTGTGGACCGTCTTTGCGATCTTTGGGGCCCTCTTCACCGCCCGCCCCTACCCCCACTACCTGCTCCAGCCGCTAGCGCCCGTGGCGCTTCTGATAGGGGCCCTGGTGGGCACCTGGAGCACGCCCCTGCCCCGGCTGACGGTGGGCCGGGTGGCCACGGTCACCGGGCTGAGCGTGGCCTGGTGCTGGCTCTTCCTTGCCATCTACATGCCCTGGCCCAACTGGGCCAAGCCCGAAAAGACGGTGGCATACTACCAGAACTTCGTGCAGTTCATGAGCGGGCAGCGTAGCCTGCGCTCCTACAACGACTTCTTCGACAAGCGGGTCAATCGTAACATGTCCCTGGCGCGCTACGTGCTGCGCCAGGCCAAGCAGAGCGACTACCTGCTCATCTGGGGCGAGGAGCCCTGGGTCTACGTGATGACCCGCCTGCACGTCGCGGCGCCCTTTACCGTCTCCTACTACGCCTACGAGATGCCCTCCGGCCTAGACCGGATGGTCGAGGCTATCCGCCAGCGGAAGCCGGCCTTCGTCATCTGGACCACCAACAAGCCCCTGTATCCGAATTTGAAGGCGGAGCTGGAGCGGGAGTACCAGGAGACCTCTCTCATGGAGAACGCGGTAGTGTATCAGCGGTCCAGCGCGGTGAGCACGGTAGCCATGCCGGCACCCCTGGGCGACCTGGGCGCCGGGAATCCCTAGTGACTGCGGAGTCTACCGCACCAGCACAAGAGGGTGGTGGGTAAGTGAAGAGTCTGTTCTGGAGTTTCGAGAAATCGGAGGATGGCCGGGAGCGCGCCGCTGCCGCGCTGCGGCCAACCACCACCACCGTCGCGGAGTTCAGCCCCTGCGCCGGCGGCCTGGCATGGCCTACCGGCCGTGCCCACTGGAGCGTCAATCTGGCCATGACCCACGGCCAGCGTATCCGGCGCCTCGCCCTGGCGCTTCCGGGCGTCCTGACGTGGCTGGCCATCTCGGCGCTCTTCTGGGGGCCCCTGGTCTTCCCCTGGCCTCTGGCTTTCGCCATCGTGGCCTTCGACCTCTACTGGTTCGCCAGGGCCTTCAGCGCAGCCTACCACGGCATCCAGGGCTACTGGCGCATCAAGGCCGCGGCGGCGGTAGACTGGCGTGCCGAGTACGAGAAGGCCCTGGACGACGGGCAGGTGCTGACACCCTGGGAGACGGTCCACCACGTGGTCATCATCCCCAATCTGAATGAGGAGACGGAGAAGCTCCGGGCCACCCTCCAGGCCCTCTCAGCCCAGGAGCACGTGGCCCGCCAGATTACCGTCGTGCTGGCTATGGAGGCCAAGGAGCAGGCCGCCTACCAGAAGGCCAGCATGCTCCAGGAGGAGTTTCGAGAGAGCTTCGGGAACATCGTTGCCACCTTCCACCCGGCCGGGCTGCCCGGCGAGGCGCCGGGCAAGTCCTCCAACGAAGCGTGGGCCGCCCGGCGGGCCAAGGAGCTGCTGGTAGACGAGCGCGGCTACGATCTGGCCACCATGACGGTCACCAGTTGCGACGCCGACTCCCTCTTCCACCCCCGCTACTTTAGCTGCCTCACCTTCAGGTTCTGCACCGATCCGCAGCGCCACCGCCGCTTCTGGCAGGCGCCCATCTTCCTCTACAACAACATCTGGCGCGTCCCCATGCCCATCCGCGTGGTGAGCGTCCTCTCCAACATCAGCTTCCTGGGGGACCTGTGCAAGGGCCACCGCCTGGTCTTCCCCCAGTCCACCTACAGTCTCAGCTTCCAGATGGCCCATGAGGTGGACTACTGGGACCCGGAGGTGATCCCGGAAGACTGGCACATGTTCCTCAAGTGCTTCTTCCACCTGCGGGGTGAAGTGGACACGGAGCCCATCTTCCTGCCCATCGGCGCCGACGCGGTCCACGCCGCGACCTACTGGCAGTCCCTGGTCACCCGCTACAAGCAGGCCAAGCGTCACGCCTGGGGCGCCGAGGACATCGCCTACGCTGCCAGGGAGTTTCTGCTGCACCCGGAGATCCCCTGGTGGCTGCGGGCAAGGCGGATGTGGGCGCTGGTGGAGAACCACCTGCTCTGGTCCACCCACTGGTTCATCCTCACCCTGGGGGGAGCCGTCCCCACCCTGCTGGCCGCCCCCCTCCAGGAGATGACACCCTTTGCCGGGCTGCCCCAACTGGTGAGCCTCATCCTCACGGCGTGCCTGGGGCCCTTCGTCATCGTCATTGCCCTGGACTGGCTGCTGCGGCCGCCACCGCCCACCGACTTCAAGCGCTGGTTTGTGCCGGTGACCCATCTGCAGTGGTTCCTGCTGCCGGTGACCAGCGCCGTCTTCGCCACCCTGCCCGCCCTCCATGCCCAGACCCAGATGATGCTGGGCAAGCCCCTGATCTACGAAGTCACCAAGAAGGTGTAGGTCCCCCGTCTCCACCAGTATATATATGTAGCTCAGGCCTCTGGGTCGGAGCTTTTTTGTGCCTGCGACTCGTGTGGTGGAGACGGGCGTCAGGCGTGAGGAGGACGAACTCTCCCACACCCTTGCAAACTGGGGCGCGGGCGCGTACACTATAAGTACACAATCTGTGGGAGAGAGATATCATGGCTGGACAGTTGATCCACGTCGGAGCACGAGAGTTTCGCGAAGACCTGGCTGAATACCTTGACGCGCCGGGGCCGGTCGCCATTACCAGGCATGGGCAGACGGTTGGATATTACATTCCAGCTCGCAGGAAGGAAAATGAGCAAGAACTGGCTGCCCTCAGAGAAGCCGTGAGCCAGTTGGAAGGGCTCCTCACTGAGCACGGCATCACAGAAGACGAGGTCGTGCGTGAGTTCCGAACCCGCCGCGCCCGGTCGTAAAGCCCTGGTCCTGGATGCTAATATCCTGATACCGTGCAGTGCTGGGACGGCGAGTGCTCTCCCCCTAGGAGCCTGTCTATTTAGTGGCTTGCCATCTGGTCTTAGGTGCGGGATCATGAGGCATGCGACCTTACCATCCGTACACCCCTGACCACGCCGATCTCGTCCCGGTCTGGTTGGCGG
>JACPQN010000078.1 GCA_016190485.1 Chloroflexota bacterium | reverse complement strand
CCCCGGCCCCACCCCCGTCCCCCCTGAGGTGCTGCAAGCTGGCGCCCAGCCCATGTTCAACCACCGCGGCAAGGAGTTCGCCCAGCTCATCCAGCGGACCACCGCCCGCCTCAAGGAGCTCTTCCGCACCAAGAATGATCTCTTCATCCTCACCGGGTCCGGCACCGGCGCGCTGGAGGCCTCCATCGTTAACACCCTCTCCCCCGGCGACCGGGTGCTGGCCGTCTCCATCGGCGAGTTCGGGGAGCGCTACACCGACATCGCCCGGGCCTTCGGGGCCGACGTCATCCCCCTGAAGTACGAGATGGGCCTGCCCGCCGACCCCGATGACATCCGCCAGGCCATCAGGAGCCATGCGGGCCTCAAGGCCGTGATGGTCACCCACAACGAGACCTCCACCGGCGTCACCAACGATATCAAGGCCATCGGCGCGGTGGTGCGGGAGGCCGACCTCCTGTTCCTGGTGGACTCCGTCAGCGGCATCGGCTCGCTGCCCTACCCCGTGGACGAGTGGGGCGGCGACGTGGTGGCCACCGCCTCTCAGAAGGGCTGGATGGCGCCGCCCGGCCTGGCCATGGTCAGCGTCAGCGCCAGGGCCTGGGAGGCCCACAAACAGGCCAGGATGCCCCGCTCCTACTGGGACTTCTCGGCGGCCAGGAGCTACCTGGAGCGGGACCAGACCCCCTGGACGCCGGCCCTCTCCGTGCTCTTTGCCCTGGACAAGGGCATCGAGCTGATGATCCAGGAGGGGCTGGAGAACGTCCACGCCCGCCACGCCCGGGTGGGCGGGATGATCCGGGAGGGCGTGCGCGCCATGGGCCTGAGCATCCTCCCCAAAGAGGAGCGCTACGCCTCCAACACCGTCACTGCGGTCTGGCCGCCGGAGGGCGTGAAGGCTCCCGACATCATGCGGGCCATCCGGGAGGAGCGGGACATCGAGCTGGCGGGCGGCCAGGGGTCCCTCTCCGGCAAGATCTTCCGCATCGGCCACCTGGGCTGGGTAACAGAGGCCGACGCCCGCAGCGTGCTGGACGGCCTCAAGGCCGTGCTGCCCAAGGTCGGCTACAAAGCTCCGGCAGCCGCGGGCCGCTAATGCCCAAGGTCCTGATCACCGATCCTATCGCCAGCGACGGCGTGGAGCTGTTGCGGCGCCACGCCGAGGTGGACTTGCGCCTCGGCCTGAAGGGGCAGGAGCTGCTGGAGGCCATCGGCGACTACGAGGCGCTGGTGGTGCGGAGCGAGACCAAGGTCACCGCCGAGGTCATCCGGGCGGGCAAGAAGCTCCATGTGGTGGGCCGTGCCGGCGTGGGCGTGGACAACATCGACGTGGAGGCGGCCACCCAGCAGGGCATCGTGGTGGTCAACGCCCCCACGGGCAACACCATCTCCGCAGCAGAGCTGGCTCTGGGCCTGATGTTTGCCCTGGCCCGCAACATCCCCCAGGCCCACCTCTCCCTGAAACAGGGGCAGTGGCGCCGCAGCGAGCTGGTGGGCGCCGAGCTGCGGGGCAAGACCCTGGGCATCATCGGCCTGGGGCGGGTGGGCTCCGCAGTGGCCCGGCGCGCGCTGGAGCTGGAGATGAAGATCCTCACCTACGACCCCTTCGTCTCCGAGGAGATGGCCCGCCACCTGGGCATCGAGGTGGCCTCTTTCGAGGAGGTGCTGCGGCGCAGCGACTTTATTACGGTCCACGTGCCCCTGACCGACGCCACCCGCAGCCTCCTCGGCGCCAAGGAGATCGCCCTGTGCAAGCCGGGCGTGCGCCTCATCAACACCGCCCGGGGTGGGGTCATCGACGAGCAGGCCCTCTACGACGCCGTGGAGGCGGGCCACGTGGCCGGCGCCGCAGTGGACGTCTTCACCCAGGAGCCGGTCAAAGACAGCCCCCTGCTCAAGAGCGACAGGATCATCGTGACTCCCCACCTGGGCGCCTCTACCGAGGAGGCCCAGACCAACGTGGCCGTGGACGTGGCCCAGGAGGTGATGGCCGTGCTCCAGGGGCAGCCGGCGCGCTACGCGGTGAACGTGCCCCTGGTCAGCCCCGAGACCATGGGTGTCATCGCCCCCTTCCTCCCGGTGGCCTCCCTCATCGGCAACGTGGTCACCCAGCTCTGCGAGGGCCAACTGGGCGAGGTTCGGGTCTTCTATGAGGGCGAGCTGGCGGAGCACGACGTGACGCCCCTGAAGGCCGCGGTCATCGGTGGCATGCTCCAGAGCATCAGCGAGGAGCGGGTGACCCTGGTGAACGCCAGTCTCATCGCCCAGCACCGGGGCCTGCGTATCATCGAGCAGATGGGGCCGGCCCACGAGAACTACAGCAACCTCATCACCGTGGAGGCTACCACCTCGGCAGGACGCACGGTGGTCTCCGGCACCCTGCTGCGGGGACACCCCCACATCGTGCAGGTGAACGGCTATTGGCTGGACTTGGAGGCCGAGGCGGCGCCCTACCTGCTCCTGTGTGAGAACCTGGACCGGCCGGGGCGCATCGGCGCGGTGGGCACCCTGCTGGGCAACGCCGACATCAACATCGCTTTTATGCAGGTGGGCCGGGACAAGCCCCGGGGCATGGCCCTCATGGTCCTGGGCCTGGACGAGCCTATCGGGGAGGAGCAACGGCAGGCTATTCTGGACATAGGCGACGTCTACTCGGTGAAGCTGGTCAGGGTGTGAGCTACCTTCCGCGGATAACGCCCCTCTTCAACGGCCTCGCGCTACTGCTCTTCCTGGCGCCCGTAGCCGGAGGCGCAGCCTGCGCCGCGCAGCAGGGTATGGAGCAATACCGGGACGACAAGACCCGCGACACCTACACCGCGGCGCCTGCCGGCCAGGAGGGACCCTACCTAAGCAACCTGCCCATCCAGACGGCAGCCATGTACCGCTATGCCATGGAGCGCCAGGACACCCTCCGGTACATCCCCTGCTTCTGCGGCTGTGTGGGCCAGGAACACAGCAGCAATGCAAGCTGCTACCTGAAAGCAGACCCCGGAGACAAGCGCACCCACTTCAACCACCACGCCGCGGGCTGAGACATCTGCCTGGGCATCACGCGGGACGTGGTGCGACTGGAGAAAGAGGGCAAGTCTCTGGCCAGCATCCGGGCCTTCATTGATCAGGAGTACGGCAAGTCCGGTCCGGGGACCCGCACCCCCCTGCCCCCCTCCTAGACCCCCGGCCGGCCTCCCATGGGCGCTACGGCTATTGATACCCAACGAGAGGGGGTCCTTGCCGGTGGCCTCTGACCCACGATCCCTGCTGGTGCGCCGCGCGCTCTGGCTGGAATACTTCACCGTCGGCTGGAACGTCCTGGAGGGCATCGTGGCCATCGCCGCCGGCGCCGTGGCCGGAAGCATCGCCCTCATCGGCTTTGGGCTGGACAGCGGTATCGAGGTCACCTCCGGCGCCATCCTCATCTGGCGCTTCCGCCAGCACGGCATGGGCGACGACGTGGAGACCGCGGCGGAGCGCCGGGCCGTCTATGTGGTGGGCGTGACCTTTCTGCTGTTGGCCCTCTACGTGTCGGTAGAAGCCCTGCGCAAGCTGTGGCTGCAGGAGCGTCCGGAGGAAAGCGTACTGGGCATCATCGTGACTCTGCTCTCCCTGGCGCTGATGCCTTCCCTGGCCCTCCTTAAGCGCCGCATCGCCGGGCAACTGGGCAGCCGGGCCCTCCTGGCCGACGCCAAGGAGACCTTGGCCTGCTCCTATCTCTCCTTCACCGTGCTGCTGGGGCTTGGGGCCAATGCCCTCTTTGGCCTCTGGTGGGCCGATCCCCTGGCGGCCCTGGCCATCGTCTACTGGCTGGTGCGGGAGGGCCGCGAGGCGCTGGAGGAGGCGCGCGGCGAGGATGAGGACGACTAGGCCGGCCCCGGATGAGGCGGCGAGAGGAGCGAGATAGCGCAGTGTCGAGAATAGGCGTCGGGCGCGAGGCGGTTCCCGCGGTGGCCGTGGCTCTCCTGCTGGGCGCGGCCCTGGCCGGGGCCGCCGTGGCCGGAGCCTGGGACACCGCAGCCCTGGTCACCGAGTGGTACACCCTGTTGAACAACGTGTACCTGGCCCTGGGCGTCCCCCTGAGTGGCCTTGCCAGAGGGTCCAGCGTCCCCCTGCTCTCGGCGCTGCTGCTGGGCGTGGTGGGGGCCCTCAGTCCCTGCCAGCTCACCACGGGCGCTGCGGCGCTGGCCTACCTGACGCCTCAGGCGGGCGCCGGGCGCGGCCTGGCGGGGAGCCTCGCGGCCTACGTGGCCGGCAAGGCGCTAGTCTATTCCCTCCTGGGTGGAGGCGTGCTGCTGGCCGGATTTCAGATGAACGACGCCATTCCCCTGGTCCAGGTCGTCCGCAAAGCCCTGGGGCCGTTGATGCTGCTGCTGGGGGCCTACTTCTTTGGCTGGCTGCCGCTCCAGTTCACCCTGGGGCAGCAGGTCAGCTTCTGGCTGGAGGAGCGTTTCGCGGGCGACGGCGTGCGCGGCGCCTTTGCCCTGGGACTGGCCTTCTCCCTGGCCTTTTGCCCCACCCTCTTTCTCCTCTTCTTCGGGCTGCTGCTGCCCCTGGCCCTGGTGGGCCCCCTGGGCACGGTGTATCCCGCGCTCTTCGCGTTGGGCACGGCGCTCCCGCTGGTGGCGTTAGCCATCGCGGTCCGGCTGGGGCTGCGCTCCGCCAGTGGTACAATGCGTCATGGCGGCAGGTTCAACCTGTGGGTCCAGCGGGCGGCGGCGGCGGTGCTGTTGCTGGTGGGGCTGAACGATACCGTGGTGTACTGGTTCGTGTAGCCGTAGGATCGGCCTCGACAGCCCTTAGAAAGGCAATAGACTATGGCAGAGCGATCTTCCACAACTCCGGGAGTGCCCGGAGGCGAGCGCGGTAGGCGGCGGCCCCGGCCGCGCGGCGCGGCCCCGGAAAAGCGCCCTCCCAGCCGTGGCCCGCGCTGGGCGCTGGTAGGCCTGGCGGTGGCCCTGGTGGTTGGTGCGGCCGCCTTCGCCTTCATCTCCATCCGTAGTCCAGAGAGCGGGGGACCCCTTGCGACGCTGAACACGCAGGATATTCACAGCCTCGCCTTCAGCCCCGTTGACCCCAACGTCGCGTTTTTCGGGCACCACGACGGCCTGCTCAAGACAAGTGACGGGGGTCGTACCTGGCAGCCCCTCAAGAGCGAGCGGAACTGGGACGCCATGGGCCTGGCCGTTCCCTCTGGCGCCCCTGATACCCTCTACGTTACGGGCCACGACGTGTTCTTTAGGAGTTCCGATGGCGGCCTCACCTGGCAGCCGGTGCGCCACAATCTGCCAGGTACCGACATCCACGGCTTCGCGGCCGACCCCGAAGACCCGCAGGTCCTGTTCGCCTTCGTGGTAGGAGGCGGCCTCTTCCAGACCCGCAATGGCGGCGACGTGTGGCAACTGGTGACCGATCGCCTGCCCCAGAGCACCATGGCCCTGGCAGTGCTCCCCGGCGAACCGAGAGTCCTGCTAGCGGGCACGATGGACTCGGGCGTGCTGCGCAGCGCCGACGGCGGGGCAAACTGGAGTCGTATCACCGGTTTCTCAGCCAGAGCAGCCACCTCCTTTGCGGTCGCTCCCAAGACTCCAGGGCTGGTCTTTGCGGGCAGCGAGGCCGGGCTACTCCGCAGCGCAGATGGCGGCCTCACCTGGACAGTTCGGGGCATGGCCGATCCGATCATGGCCCTTGCCCTCAGTCCGCAGGACCACCGGCTCCTCCTGGCGGTCGACCAGAAGGGGCGGGTGTTCCGCTCTCAGGACGGGGGGGAGAGCTGGGGCGGCAGCTAGTAGGGATCTAGGAAAGGGGTAGTCTTGTGAGCAATATCTTCGGGATGTGCTTTAATCGGAATGTTTTAATAGGACTAGGCGCCATAGGGCTGGGACTATTCATAGTTGCCCCTCAACTGGCCCTGTCTGCCCTGCCGCTGTTGCTCTTCTTGGCCTGTCCTCTCTCTATGGTGGTAGCAGCAGTGCTCATGGGGAGAGGAATGCAGCAGGGAACGAGGGTTCCCCAGCCATTCTGGGGCCAGCAGTCAGAGCAGGCCAGCGCATCTCTGGCGCCAGAGGAGCGGTTGCGGCAGCTCCAGGTCCAATTCCAGCAGCTCCAAGTGCAGCAGGCGACGCTTGCACAGCAGATCGCGGAATTAGAAGGGTATACAGGGAGCGGACAGGAGCCAGCCCTGCCGCGTCAAGAAGCTGTCAGGGAGAACTAATATGGCCCTACTCGTTCTCGGCCAAAAGGTCCAGCGATGGCGACCCGACATGGCATCTCTCCTCCACCTGAGAGGTGCATCCAACAGGATGGTAGAGAGAGCGTGTCTGCTCGTCTTGCTCTTGTTCGGAGGCCTTCTTCTCCTTACGGCGTGCGGTCCAACTTCCCAGGCCGACGGGCCTCGACTGAGCTTAATAAAGAGTACCTACGACTTTGGCAAAATCAGTGCGACCCAGCAGGTGGTGAAAGAGGTGGAGTTCACCAACACAGGTGGACGACCCTTGGTGATTGAGGACGTGTTACCGATGCCGCCCGCCGAGGGAGGCTGAATGTGAGGAGTCGCGACCGTTGCCAGTTCGGCAACCGTTCCTCCCGGTGGCACCGGGACAGTCAAAGTAACCTTCGACCGCCCTATGGCAGGTATGCGGGATGGACGACTGAAGATAATCTCTAATGATTCCATCGAACCAGAGCAGACCGCCACGTTGCGGTTTGAGGTCGTACCCTAGCAGGCTCCTCGTTCGTTCATGGATCGGCTATCTAGGAGCGAGTTGCCTACCCTGACGGTAGCATCCCTATTTCTCGGGAGAGGAAGGGTTGTACGACCTCCATTGCCCTTGGGGGTAGCGCTGAGCTTTGCGTTTACCATCCTGCTAGTAGCCGCCCTCTCCGCCGCCTGTGGAAGCCAGCCCCTCGTCGCCGAGAAGGCTGCCCCGACCGCGACGGATGTTTCGGCGGCTATCGTTGCTCGGGGCGCCCAGCTCTACGCCACCAACTGCCAGGCCTGTCATGGCGACAAGAACGGCGTTGGGCGGCTCCCCTATGCACCCAGTCACGGCAACGACGGCCACACCTGGCACCATTCGGACCGGAATCTGATAGATATCATCATGAACGGCGGGGATGAGATGACCACGATGATGCGGAGCATGTCGGGCGTCCCGGAGGACGCACCCCGCATGCCTGCGTGGAAGGGCAAGCTCTCGGAGGAGGAGGTGCGGGCCATCCTGGCCTACATCAAGACCTTCTGGACCCCGGAGCGCCGCCGCATGCAGGAGCGCTCCCCCATGATGCCATGATCGAGATCAATATTGACCCCACCATGTTCACCCTGGGGCCGCTGGTCATCACCTGGCACGGCTTCTTCAGCGCCGTGGGCCTGGCGGTAGCCCTCTGGATCGTCGCGCGCCTGGTGGAAGGCTCCTCGGTCACCCCCGACGACGTGTACACCGTGGCCCTGGCCGCCGTGCCCGGCGGCATCGTAGGCGCCCGGCTGCTCTTTGTGGCCGAGAACTGGCGGCTCTTCAGCAACAACCCTCTGGGCGTCCTGGCCATCAACGAAGGAGGCATCTCCGTCTACGGGGCGGTCATTGGGGGTAGCATCGCCGGGGCGGTCTTCGCCCGCTACTCCCGGCGCCCCGTGGCCTTCCTGGCGGACCGGGCGGCCATGGGGCTTATCATGGGACAGGCCATCGGCCGCATCGGCGACGTCATCAACGGCGAGCATCTCGGGAAAGAGGCTGACCTGCCCTGGAGCGTCACCTACACCCACCCCCTGACCCTGGGCGAGCAGGGCCTGGCCGTGCACCCGGCGGTGGCCTACGAGCTGGCCTACGACCTGCTGGTGGCGCTGGCGCTCTACTGGTTCCTCCCACGGCAATCCAGGGAGGGGTTGACCTACGTGGCCTACCTCTTTCTCTACGCCGTGGGCCGCCTGTGGGTGGGCTTTTACCGCAAGGACATGCTGGTGGCCGCGGGCCTGGGCATGGCCCAGCTCATCGCGGTGGTCTTCCTCATCGCCTCGGCCGTCTGGTTCCTCTGGCTGCTGCGGAAGGCCCAGGGGCCGACGCGCGCCGCGCGGCGGCGGGCCGCCAGCCGCTAGCGGCTGGCGGCGACCGTCTACCGGCAAAGCGGGCGATAACAAAGGGCTGCGCGCCTCGCTCTCGCCCGGCGCGCAGCCCTCTGGTGATGCCGAGTTGCAGCCCTAGCCGGCCACAACCTCCGACTGCTTCACGGCCTCTACCTCCAGGTTGATGGTGACTGTGTCTCCCACCAGGAACCCCCCGGCCTCCAGGGGCACGTTCCACTGGAGCCCGAAGTCCTTCCGGTTCACCGCTCCGGTGGCGTTGAAGCCGGCCCGCACGCCGCCCCAGGGATCCCGGCCCTCGCCCAGGAAGCTGGCCTCCAGCGCCACCTCCCGGGTCACGTCCCGGATGGTCAGGTCGCCCACCAGCTTATAGCGGCCATCGCTCCCCGTCGCCTGAATGCGTTTGCTGCTGAACTGGATGAGGGGATACTGCTCAGCGTCGAAGAAGTCCGGCGAGCGGAGGTGGCCGTCCCGCTGGGCGTCGCCGGTGTCAACGCTACCCGCTTCTGCCGTCGCGGTCACGGTGGAGCTGGTGGGGTCCGCCTCGTCCACCTGGATCTGGCCGCTGACTTTGCCGAATCGCCCCTTCACCGTGGTGAACATCATGTGCTTGACCCCGAACTCCACCTGCGAGTGCATGGGGTCGATCTGATAGGTGACCATTTTCTCCTCCATCTGGTGTAAGATAGTGCCGGTGTGGTTCGATTGCACCAGCGCTTGTAGCTGGCCAATAGCTACTATATGTATAATAGTATAATCGCTACTGTTTGTCAAGCATCTTTGCTATGACTTTCTGAGTGGTTGTGGTATAGTGGATGTAGTGTATCGAAGAGAGGTGGCAGGCCAGATGGATGAGGTGTGCCCCGTGGCAGAGGCAGCGAAGCTGCTAGGAGACAAATGGACCCTCATCGTCCTGCGGGATTTGGCGGAGGGTCCCCGGCGGTTCGGTGAGCTGGAGCGGTCTGGGGAAGGGATAAGCCCGAGCATGCTGGCGGCCCGGCTCCGGGCGCTGGAGGAGGAGGGACTGGTGACCCGCACCAGCTACCACGAGATCCCGCCCCGGGTGGAGTACGCCCTGACGGAGAAGGGCCGGGACGCCGAGCCCGTGGTGGAGGCGCTGCGGGCCTACGGGACCAGGTGGCTCCTACCCGAGGCGCCGGCGCTCCAACAAGCGCCGCACTAGCCAGAACGCGTGCGGTAGACGCTCATCCTTCGACCTTGCTCAGGATGAGCGTGTCCTTATGCCATGCCAGTGGGGGTGTCTCTGAAGAACGCCAGGAAATGGTCGTTGCGAGGAGCAGGGGCCTTTGGGGCGTGCGGGGGCGACGAAGCAATCTGGGGGTGGACAAGCACGGCTTCCCCCACCCAGATTGCCACGGCCCTCGTACCTCGGGCCTCGCAAAGACTTCTGCCGATAGCTTCCGGGACGGGACACCAGTAGGGAGGTCACCCATGCCCACCATCGAGACGGTCCTGCATGGCTTCAGCCTGGGGACAGACCAGGGGACCATCGGCTTCTGCAGTATCACCCTGATCCGTGGCGCCAAGAACATCCTGGTGGACGCGGCCCACATCGGCCGGCGCGAGCTGCTGCTCCAGAAGCTGCGGGAGAAGGGCCTGGGTCCGGGGGACATCGACTACCTGTTCCTGACCCATGCCCACTGGGACCACGTGCTAAATATCGACCTCTTCCCCAATGCCAGGGTGCTCATCCACCCCCTGGAGCGGGACTACTGCAAGCGCCCCAAGGCGAGCGACTGGGCCACCCCCAGCTACACCACCCTGATCCTGGAGTCCCGCCAGCTCCAGGAGGTGCGGGAGGGCGAGGAGATCGACGACGGCGTAACGGTGCTGGAGACGCCCGGCCACAGCCGGGGCAGCATGGCCCTGCTGGTGCGATCTGGAAGCGAGACGGTGGCCATCAGCGGCGACGCGCTGCCCAACGGCTACGCGGCCACCACAGGGCTACCCCGGCTGATCTTCTGGGACGTGGATCAGGCCAGGGGGAGCATCCGCAAGCTGCTGGACCGCGCCCAGGCCTTCTACCCCGGCCACGACCGGCCCTTCCGGCTGCACCAGGGCCACGTGGCCTACCTGGAGCAGACCAGCGTGCGGGTCTTCGGCTGGCCCGACCCCGGCGCGGGCGAGGGCGCCCCCTCCGTCACCTACGCGGCGGACGCGTCAAGGGAGACAAGGGTGATAGAGTAGCGGGCTAGCCTTTGTGGTACACAGGCGAGAGCCCACGGAAGAAAATTTATCGCCTCCGCTTCTTATTGATGGGCCGGGGCCCGAGGTGAGCGATCCTGTTTAGGAACCCACCTTGTGACAGAAGACCAATGTCCCAAGAAACAGCCGCTGCCGAGTCTTCCTCACCGGGCCTGAGCACCTCCCAGTTCGCGACTATTACGTATGCTTCGGCCTCGGCGCTTATCCTTGTGTCGCTCTTGTCTACTTGAGAGTCCTCGGCCTGCTCACGTATGAACTCTTCGGTGTCATCCCGATCTACAAACGCGTCGCTGCGTTTCGATGCAATTTCTTGGGAATCGATGAGTTCGATTCCAAAGTGTTTTTCTAAGTAATCAGAGATGTTCGCCCTTGTGAACTCTTGTCCTCCAACGCACACGCTCAAGTAGCTGGGAAACCTCAACTGATGTTGGTCTACTGAGTACAACACGAACCCGTCTATGAAGGCGTTCTGCTTGAACCCTTCTCCGCGAGCTGCCTGCAGGACCTCCAGGGACTGTGCGCCATGGGTCTCGACAAGATGGCTAGCCCAGCTGCCGTGCCGGTACACTTCGTCCACGAAGTTCTCGGTCGTTACGAGAGGAACGCCGTGCTCACGAGCCGTCCTAACTATCATCCCCATGCGCTCTTGCACAGTCCCTGAGAGCGATAGCAATGGAATGAGCACATTAGAATCGACTAAGAGGCTTCGCCCGCTCAAATATTCGCGGCGGAACCGATGCCCCTCGGGGTCCATCGCGAGGGCATGCACACTGAAGAACGTGAGAGCGAGATGTTCCAAGTAGGCTCGTTGCGCACCACGAGGATTGCTTAGCAGTTCCGCCACGTACGACACAAAGCCGTAACGTAGCCGATCAGAACCTAATTCCATGCCCTTTCTCGCTAGGGTAGCGAACAACTCCCAATAGTGCCGGGATCGCGGAGGAGAGCCCGGCACACTGAGTAGAGGAAGTCCTCGCCGAGGTTGCGAGCGACCCATCCCATGAATTCCGGGTATTGTTTGTTGTCAATCAGCCTTTGGGCTTGTTGCCGAGTGGCCTTCGAGACATCGCTTTGGAATCGCTCGAGGATGCCATGCACGAGTTCGAGCCAAGTTCGGATGCCGAGTTCACGGGACACACCCGACCCAACGAACGCCACGGTCTCCCCTGAGTTAAGGTACTCGATTAGTTTTTCCACAAGGCACCCCTAGTGGTGTCTGTTTTACCAGCGGAGGGCAGATTCTTTCCGCTCGTGCCGAGCTTGTCGAAGGGCGAGCGGCTCATGGT
>JACPQN010000077.1 GCA_016190485.1 Chloroflexota bacterium | reverse complement strand
GCCCAGGAGCGATCCATATCCGCCTGGGTGATACGCTGCAGCGCGTCGAACCGCTAGGGAGCACTTTTAAGGGGCGGCTGGACCTTCCCCTGTGGCCGCCGGTGTCGGGCTTACGAGGGCTGGAGGTCTCCTACCACCCCGCCGACCCTTGGCTTGCCCCTAGCGGTGGCACGGCCACTACGCTGATCGTGCATCCGGGAAGCGCTGGCATACTCGCTCTTGTAGGCGCCGCCATCGGCAGCGTTGCTCTGCGCCGGCGGCGAGTAGGGCGCCATCCCCAGGAGAGCGAGGAACTTTCTGGTGGCACTCCGGACCTGCGGGGACTGGCGTCGCCGCAACCCCTGGTCGTGCCAGTGCTGGGAGTGCAAGAGGCTTATCAGCGCGCCCTGCGGCTTCTGGAGCGCCTGCTGGGTGCGAGGACGAAGGCCAGCATGACCATGCGGGAGGTGCTCGCGCTGGCGCAGGAACGCTTGCCGGTGCTGGCGCACCTCTTCCGCCGCCTTACGCTCCTGGCGGAGGAAGCGCGCTATTCCCGTCGGACGCCGACCACCAACCAGGCGCAGGAGGCGATGGCGTTGGCGCAGGAAATGGAGGAACGGTCAGACCGTGGGTAGCACGCTGCTGAAGGGTACGGTGGGTCTGGGATCCCTCCTGCTGCTGGCGGTGATCGTCATATATCCGTCTTCGCAGGACTTAAGCCCTGATAATCCCTACTGGAACGGACTGAACACGTTCGGGCGGACCTTTAGTGTTCGTGTCGCCGCACCTCAGGATCTGTCCCGCGACGGCGCAGGCGCCGCCCTTGTGCTCATCCCGCGCCGGGAGTTAAGCGCCGGTGAGCAGCAGGAGGTGCGTCGTTTCGTGGCCAGCGGCGGAGAGCTGCTGCTCATGGATGACTTTGCATACGGGAACCGGGTGCTGGAGCACCTGGGGGTGCCGGTGCGTTTTTCGGATAGGCCAGTGCTGGACCCCCTGGTTAACGAGAAGAACCAGTGGTTTCCCAAGGCCTTCGTCTCTGGAGGGTCCGGAGGAGGCGACGCTGGCACCATTGTGCTGGACCAGCCGAGCAGCTTGACGCAGGTGTCGAGTGGGCGCCTTCTGGCCTCTTCTAGCCGCTTCAGCTTTCAAGACCTGAATGAGAACGGCGTCTGGGACCCCAACGAGCCTTCCGGCCCCTTTCCCATGGCTGCGGAGTATTCCCTGGGAGACGGCAAGGTTGTGGTGGTGGCGGACCCGAGCATTCTCATAAACGGTATGATGGAGAAGAATGAAGGGTTTGTCCGGGGGCTGCTGGAAAACCGGAGGGTACTGCTCTATGCGGGCAATTTGCCCTCCAGCCAGCTTGAGGCAGCCAGGGCGCTGCTGGAGCGCAGCAGGGAGCTCCTCGCCACGCCCCTGGGGCTTTTCACGGGCCTCGCGCTGGCCTTTGTCCTCGCCAACTCAGTGATCTGGCGAAATAAAGGAGAGTAGTCGGTGAACTCCCGTATTGCTGTTCCCCAGGTGGCCGCCCTGGTCGAGGAGGTCTCTCGGGTGGTCATCGGCAAGGAGGAGCTGGTGGAGCTCCTTCTGGTTGCGCTGCTGGCGGAGGGGCACGTGCTCATCGAGGGCCCGCCCGGCGTGGCCAAGACGCTCCTCTGTAAGGCCTTTGCCATGGCCGTGGGCGGTCACTTCAACCGGGTGCAGGGCACGCCCGACATGCTACCGGGCGACGTCACCGGGTTCTATTTGTACCTGCCGGACGGAGAGAGCCGCCTGGTGCCTGGCCCCGTGTTCACCAACGTCCTGATGATTGATGAGTTGAACCGCACGACGCCGAGAACCCAGGCTGCCTTCCTGGAGGCCATGCAGGAGCGGCAGGTCACCCTGGAGGGTGTTGCGCATCCTATTCCGCCGCCCTTCATGGTGGTGGCCTCCCAGGTGCCCACGGGCGCTGAGGGAACCTATCACCTGCCCGAGACCCAGATCGACCGCTTCATGTTCCGGCTCTGGGACGACTACCCCAGTCCCGACGAAGAAGCGCGGGTGCTCATGACCGTTGACGCCATCGACATGCTGGCGGTGCAACCCATAGTGGCCACTGACGACGTGGTCACGCTGCAGCGGCGTGTCCGGGACGTGTACGCCTCTCCCGAGGTGGTCAACTACATCGTGGCGCTGGTCCAGCGCCTGCGCCGCTCAACCGACGTGTACCTGGGTCCCAGCCCCAGGGCCAGCGTTGCCCTCTACAAGGGCGCCCGTGCCCTCGCGTTCCTCTCAGGGCGGGAGTATGTGATCCCAGACGACGTGAAGCGTCTTGCGGTCCCTGCCCTTGAGCACCGCCTGG
This sequence comes from Chloroflexota bacterium, assembly GCA_016190485.1. Lineage (GTDB taxonomy): Bacteria > Chloroflexota > Dehalococcoidia > SHYD01 > SHYD01 > JACPQN01. The sequence goes on along the minus strand of JACPQN010000077.1, from coordinate 18,511 downwards.
TGATCCGGCCGGAGGCCGGGAGCGACGGCGTTGTTCCTCCCGCCATCGTGCAGGAGGTTATGGAAGCTATCCCGGTGCCCCGGTGATCCGGCGCTGGGGCCTGCATCCCGGAGGCGCCTGGGCCGGACTACGGATCACCCCACTGAGCCGTGCCCAGGGGCGCAGAGAAGCCTCTGCGGCTTGAGATGACGCCTCGCTCTCCCGTCGGGTTCTTCTTCGAGTGGGCGCGGCAGTGCGCCCCCTACTGGGATTGGGTCATCCGGGTGGGCCTTGCTTTGACTCTTCTGGTCACGCCCTTCCCTTGGACCTTGTTCGCGGGAGGCTTGTTGCTGGTCCCGCTGGCCCTGCCCGTTCTCGGCTTCCCGTCACGTGGCGCGGTCATGCTTGGCCTCGCCACTATCTTGATCCCTGCGGTCCTGTGGGCGCAGGTGGCTCCCCTCTGGAGCGCGCTGCTGTGGGGACTGGTGGCAGTGCCTGGGCTTGACCGGGCACTGCGAGGCGCGACGTTGCCTCCCGTTACAGATAACGCGCCGGAAGGGCGCGCCGCGACCGAGGTCTTCAAAGGGGTCGTGATTGCTCTCCTGGGCAGCGCTGCTCTGTCCCTGGTAACGGCCACTGGTGGTCTGGCCGTGGCGGCAGGAGTCGCTGCGGCCTACCTCCTGGTCATTGCGGGCGTGGTAGTGCGAGGGGCGCCTGCGCGGGCGGTGGCAGTGGAAGCCACGCAGGTGCGGGTGATGGCGGGAGAGTCCAGGGCTTGTGAGGTGCGTCTCACCAACCGGGGCAGCATACCTCTGGAGGTCGCTCTGGCACTGGACCAGCCTGGCGTGTCTGCTGCGCCTGGCAAGATAGCCCTGGGTGACGAGGAGCAGTGGGTGCGTCTAGAAGTGAAGCCGTGGCTTGCCGGCCCCGACACCCTCTTCCTGCGGAGTTACGCCGTGGACCCCTGGCGACTCTTTCTCATCACCCAGCGCACCGACGCCGCCCACGTCGTCGTGGTGCCACGGGCGGCCGTAGCCGAGTGGCTGGCCAGGCAATTCCTGGCTGGTTCAGGCAATGCGGCGGGCCACATAGCCTCTTTGTCGCGTATGGTGGGGCGGGCGAAGGTGCGCGAGGAATACTCGCATCACCGGCTGTACCTCCCCGGGGATACGCTGCGGGACATTGACTGGAAACGCAGCGGCAAGTTCCGAGAGCTGCTGGTGAAAGAGTTTGGTGGTGGGATGTCCTTCACCACCGTAGCGCTGGCGGATCTGGCGGCCGACTCCATGGAGGAGGCGGATAAGCTGGCGCTGGACCTGGTGGCGACCGCCATGACTCTTGCGCAAGAGGGTATACCAGCGTCCCTGGCCGCCTTCGATCATCGCGACGTGGTGTTGTGGCCTGTTGGTGGAGATGCCAGAGAGGCGGTGCGACGGGCGCTCCAACTGCTTCCCCAGATTGCCTGGGCGCCTGCGCCAGCCCGGGTGTTGGATGCGCCTGAGGCAGCCTGGCTCTGGAAGAGTGCAGGTGGCCGTGGGCGCCGGAGCAGTTTTGGAGAAGGCGTTGACGAATTCCTGGCGCTGGAGCTGGCCTTGCTGCACCGGACTGCACAAGCCCACCCCCTGGGCCGACTGGTTGCCCGGCTCATGGAGCAGACGCCTCCTCCGGCTACGGTGGCCCTCCTGTCCCGCTCTTCGGCCAACAGAGATGTCCTGGCATGGGCGGCGGACCGGCTGGCGCAGGCGGGCTACAGGGTGATCCAAGTGGAACATGGGGAGTCGGCGACGAAGGCTGGGCCGGCGGTGAAGATAGGGAGCCTGAGGCGGGTCTCCTAGGTTTAGCGCCTGGACTCCGCGGGTGCGGCTGCGAGCATCGCTTCGGCTTTAGCCGCATCCGCCAGGAACTGCTGCACCGTTTCCTTGCTGTAGGGGTGTACGATCATGCCTCGCAGCAGGTCGGGGACAACGGTGACGATGTGGGCCCCGGCCTCCAGCCACTCGATGACGTTGAGGACTTCCCGCGTCGATCCCACGATGATCTGCGCGCTGAGTTCCAGGCGGTCCAGCACGCGCCGCAGCTTGGCGATCTCGGCTCGGGCGTCGTAGCCCATGTTGTTGACGCGGCCCCCAAAGATGGAGACATAGGTGGCGCCCGCCATAGCCGCGAGCACACACTGCTGGGCGCTCATCATGGCCGTGACGTTGACCCGGACGTTGTGGCGAGTCTCCAGCTCGTGCACGATCTCCAGGTTTTCCAACTCGCCTTGGGGCCCGTGAATAGTCACCTTGACCACGATGTTCTCGGCCCAAGCGGCAAAGGTCTGGGCCTGGCGGAACACGTCCAGCCGGTCCGTCGAGGTCACTTCTACCGACAGCGGCAGCGGCGTGATGAGGCGAGCGATCTCTTTGGAGCGCTGCTCCACTCCGCGCAGGCCACCGGTCACCCCCTCTTTGAGGTAGATGGTGGGGTTGGTGGTCACGCCCCGCAGCACGCCCATGCGGTGAAACTGCTCGATCTCGGCCAAATCTGCGGTATCAAGAAAAATGGACATGGTAGGCCTTCTTTGCTGGAGTTGTGAAGGTAGGCTGGTCCGAAACATGCTCGCGCAGTATCTCGGCCACTGCCCGCAGGTCTGCGCTGAAGTAGTCGGGGCGGGCGTTCTGGCGGGCCATCACCTCATACACATCGCACCGGTGGACGCCCAGGAAGATAGTGCTGCACCCCGCCGCGTTGCCGGCCTGCACATCGGTTAGGCCATCCCCAACCATGAAGGAGGCCCCCAGGTCAATGCCGAGGTCGTCGGCGGCCTGGAGGAGCAGCCCTGGCTGGGGTTTCCGGCAGGCGCAGGTCAACCGGTACTCCGGCGCTACAGCCTCGGGGTGATGCAGACAGTAGTAGACGGCATCCACCGCAGCGCCACCCTCGGCCAACTGGCGGTGCATCGTCTGGGTAACCTGCTCTACCAGGGCAGGCGTGCTCTTTCCCTTAGCGATGCCGGGCTGGTTGGAGACCACCACCGCCAGGAACCCCATGGCCTTGATGCTGCGTATGGATTCGGCAACGCCCGGGAGCAACTGAAACTGGTCAGGGTTTTGGGGAGAGTCTACGAGCCCGAAATCGGGCAGGTACACCATACTGTTGATGCACCCATCCCGATCCAGAAAGACGGCCCGCCGGCCCTTCACCAGCAAACCAGGCACGTTTGGAGGCGCCACAGCTCGATCGCTCCGTTCCTGAAAAATGTGATACGAAGCATACCACAACTCGGCAAAAAAAGGGACACAAAGGCCCAAGTACAAAGATACCTTGTGGCAGGCGAGGCTTACCTATCGGTTGGCGCCGGCCTGAGACTCCCACTTCATGGGCGCCACCTGTAACGACGGATGGGAGACCAGGAGGTGCCACAGCACGGCCTGGAAGGCCTCGGTGTGGGGAGTGACTGTTTGCGGGTTCACGGTGGGTACGACAATGCAGGCATCGGCCACCTGGGCGGTGTAGCCCCCGTCTCGCCCCACGACGCCAGCTACCGCCGCCCCGACCTCCTTGGCGTACTCCAGAGCCCGCACCAGGTTGACGCTGATGTTGTGGGCCAGGTTGCCGCCGCCTACTGAGAACACAAACACCAGGTCCTCTCGCCGGAGACGGCTCTCCCGCAGCCACGCGGCCAGCGACAGGTCCCACCCGTTGTCGTTGATCTGAGCCGTCAGCTCGGAGACGTTGTCCAGGGGTGAGTAGGACTCGATGCCCGCGAGCTTGCGGAAGTCGCAGACGGCGTGGGAGGCGTTGCCGGCTCCCCCACCCACTCCGATGAAGAAGGCACGACCGCCACGGGCTCGGACGGCAACCAGGAGGTCCACCAGGCGGTCTACCGCTCCGGCATCGAGTTGCTCGATGATCTGCCGCATTTCGTCCAGATACTGCTGCACGTAGGGCATTGTGGCTCCCAGATGGGGGTAAGATAGGGGGCGCTCGGCTCCGCTCCGCTACAGGTTCAAGACCACCTTCGCTCCCTCAAGGTCGAAGGTGAAGGGCATGAGCCGCAGCCCTTCCGCAGCCATGGCGTCCCGCACCGGCCGGTTAGAGCGCTCGTCTACCAGGAGGTAGAGGAAGCCCCCGCCACCAGCGCCGAGGACTTTGCCGCCCAGCGCCCCGTTTTGCAGCGCGAGTTCATATATCCGGTCGATATGGCCGTTGCTGATCTGGCTGGACCGCGCCTTTTTGTTTTGCCAGTGCTGGTTCAGCAGGTTGCCGAAACGGGCCAGGTTTCCGGCCTCCAGGGCGTGTCTGATCTCCCAGCCCATCTCCTTGGTGCGGTGGAGGCTCTCGATCACCGCGTCGTTGCCGTTCTCGGTGTCCTGTCGCTGCTGGGACAGGATGGTCTCACTGGCCCTGGTCTGGCCAGTGTAGTAGAGGAGGGAGTAGCGCTCGAGGTCTTCGAACGCGTAGGTGGGGATGCGCAGCGGCGTGACGGTGACCTGGCCGCTGGTATCGATCTCGTAGCAGTTGAGGCCACCCCAGGCTGCAACGTACTGGTCCTGCTTGCCCACCGGGTGCCCGGCCAGCTCGATTTCGATGCGGCAGGCCTGCTCCGCCAGCGCCCATACGGGCTGGTGGTCTCGCTTGAGGGCGTGGAGCGCGGTGAGGAGCGCAGCCAGGTAGCTCCCGGAGCTGCCCATGCCCGTGCCCGCAGGCACGTCTGCCATGGAGACGATCTCCAGGCTGCCACCCAGACCGAGCTCTTGCAGCGCTTCTCGTACCAGATCGTGCTGTACCTCTGAGGGCTGCTGCACCTCTTCAGAGCGGGAGTACTTAACCCGAATGAGGGCGTCGGCAGCAGGGCGATTGACGCTGACGTAGACGTACTTGTCCACGGCGGCGCTGACGAAAAAGCCGCCGAAGCGCTGGTAGTAGGAGGGGAGGTCGGTCCCGCCTCCGCCGAGCGGAAGGCGCAGGGGCGCCCGAGCAGTGATCACAGCGCTATCCCCCCGGTACGCATCTGCCGATCTACGGACTGATACTCCTCCAGCGAGTCTACCCACCAGAGGCTCTCGGACATGCGGTAGCCATACAGCGGCTCGCCCGCGGCCAACGCGGCGGGCAACACATCTCGCCCCAGGTCCGAAAAGTCACCCGGCGGGATGTAGCCCAGCAGCGCAGGCTCGGCCACGATAATACCTGCGCTTACCCAGTGACTGCAAGCCTCCTCGGGCTGTGGCCTCTCAACAAAGTGGGTGATCCTGTCTGCCCCGTCCAGCGCCACCATGCCGCTCTGGGTGACGTCCTGCCGGTAGAACACCGCGACGGTGGCCGTAGCGCCCTTGGTGTGATGCAGGGCCACCAGACGGGAGAGGTCGCAGTTGGTCAGGTTATCCCCATACATGATGAGGAAGGCGCCGTCCTGGAAGCAGCGAGTCACCGGTTTGAAGGCTCCTGCAGTACCCAACAGCTCCCGCTCGAAAGAGTAGTGAATGCGCAGACCCAGCGCCGCGCCGTCGCCAAAGTGGCTCCGGATGACCTCTGGCTGGTGGTGCAGGTTGATGACCAGCTCCTCGATCCCGTGTCGTCGCAGCCACCGCAGGGTGTACTCCAGCAGCGGGCGTCCCGCTAGCGGCACCATGGGCTTGGGCAGGCGGTCGGTCAGGGGCCGGAGCCTGCGGCCTTCCCCGGCGGCAAGCACCATGGCCTTCATGGTCGGGAGACCTCAATCCCCAAGGGCTGTGCCCCTGGCGCCGCTGCGGCATCGTAGACCCGCTGCACCAGTCGCATGGCGCTTAGCCCCTCTTCTCCATTCACCTCGGGCGAACGCCCCAGCTCCGCCGCGTCCAGAAAGTCCTGCCAGTCCAGATCCCAAGAAGGATCGGGGCCGTCGAACACCTGCTGCTCCTCTGCCGGAGGTCCCGATTGGGGCTGGCGCCGCCCAAGAACAAGGGTCTGCGGGCCATAGCTGCCGCCCAGTCCTTCTACTTTAACGTAACCGTCGCGCCCGTAGACCTCAAAGAGGAAGCGGTTCCTCCACTGGGTCCAACTGGTGTGCAGGCTGGCCACCTGGCCCCCGGCAGTGCGGAGGAGGGCGAAGGCGTTGTCTTCCAGGGGCGGGATGTCCCAGAACCAGCGGGGAGCGAAGGCGGCGACATCGTGGAAGTCTCCCAGGAACCAGCGGGCCAGGTCCAGGAGGTGGACGCCCTGATCCAGGAGCTCACCCCCGCCGGCCAGGTCTGCGTTGCCGCGCCACTCCTTGTCGTAACCGGGCCGCCCGCCGTGGCCGTAGACCGCCCGGACGAAGAAGAGGGGTCCCAGATCACCCTGCTGGCAGAGGTGATGGGCCTGGCGGAGGCCGGGCTGAAACCGCAGGGTGAACCCGATCTTGAGGAGGCGCTTGCTGCTGCGGGCGGCGGCCAGCATGTCGGCGGCCTCCATGGCGTTGCGCCCCATGGGCTTCTCGCATAGGACGTGCCTTCCCGCCCGCAGGGCCCCGATGGCGATGGGGGCGAGGAACTTGTTGGGGGTGCTCACCACCACCGCATCCAGGTCGGGACGCGCTACTAGCTGACGCCAGTCGGAGGTGAAGGCGCACCCGTGCTCCTCCGCCAGCTCCTGGGCCCGGCCCTCGTCCACGTCGGCCACCGCCACCAGGGTGCAGCGGGGCGAGGCGGCCGCGAGGGCAGCTCGGCGCCTGCCGATGAGGCCACAGCCCACCACGCCCACTCTGATGCTCATGGTGTTTTGTCCCGCAACGGGCCGATGGTGAAGGGGTCGATGCGGCGGAGGGTGAACCAGGGGGTGCCCTCCAGGGCGTGGATCTTGCCTGCGTCCCACTCGCGCCAGGGATCGTGGGGCGCACTGATGAGCCGCCCGGTAAGGCCATCAGAGGCCTCCGATGCCAGGAAGAGGGCGAGCTTTGCCGGCACCTCCGGGGGTGTGCCACCCGCGCCGGACTCTCGCAGCGCCTGGATCCGCTGGTAGAGGTCGCCCGCGCGCTCCCCGGCCTGGAGCACCTCGTCTTGCAGGCGAGTATCCACGGCGCCGGGGGCGATCGCGTTCACGGTGATGCTGTAAGGCCTCACCTCTTCCGCCAGGGTCTCGGTAAGGCGCACCACCGCCGCCTTGGACACGCCGTAGGCGCTGAAGCGCGGCAGAGGCGCCGTGGCGCCGCCACCGGAGAAATTGATTATCCGGCCGAAGCCCTGGCGCATCATCACTGGCACGGCCTGCTGGCAGGCGTAGAGCGTGCCCAGGAGGTTGACGTGCAGGGCCCGCACCCACGCCTCTGTCTCCACGTCCGTGATGAGGCCGATGGGGCCGTACACGCCGGCGGCGTTGACCAGTATATCGAGGCGCTGAAAGCGCGCGACGGCCTGCTCCATCAGGTGGCGCACGGCAGCGGGGTCGGCGACGTCCGTGGGTTGCGTGATGCAGAGAGCGCCCAGAGCTTCGCACCGGGTGACCACCTGAGCCAGCTCCGACGGGGTGCGGGAGGCCAGGGCCAGCGCGGCGCCGGCCGCCGCGAACTCCAGGGCGATGGCCGCTCCAATGCCACGGCCACCTCCGGTGATGACGGCCACCCGGCCCTGGAGTGGCCCCGTCATGCCAACGATCCGGCGCCGCCACGACCGACGCCCACGTAGGTCAGGCCGGCCTTCCGAGCGCGCTCGGGAGCGAGGAAGTTGCCGGTGTCCAGGAAGAGGGGCTGCTGCATCGCCTGCGCACAAGCCTGCAGATCCAACCGGTCGATCCCCGCCCAGGGGGCCACCAGCACCAGCGCGCTGGCGCCCTTCGCGGCCGACAGCGGGTCGGCGCAGACCTCGAAACCGGGCCGCTCTGGCAGCTCTTCAAGGTTGGCCAGGGGGTCGAAGGCCGCGATGCGAGCGCCCTCTGCCTGGAGGAGCTCGATGAGCTGGAGCGCGGCGGAGCGCCGCAGGGTGCTGGTGCCCGCCTTGTACGTGAGGCCCAGCACGGCGATACGCTGGCCCCTCAGCCCGGTTAGGTGGCGCTTGAGCCGCTCCTTCACCTGGGGCACCCGCTCAAGGTTGACCGCCTCCACGGCGGCGAAGAGGGTGGTGTCCACTCCCTTCGCCTTGCCCAGGGCGCGCAGCGCCCGGATCTCCCGGCCCAGAGTGCCTCCGGCGTAGCCTAGGCCGGGGCTGAGGTAGGCGTGGGGCCCGATGCGGCGGTCCAGCTTCATGACCTCGGCTACTTCGGTGACATCGGCGCCAGTCACCTGGCAGAGGTCTGCAAGCTGGTTGATGAAGCTGATGGAGGTGGCCAGAAAGGCGTTGGAGGCGTGCTTGGCTACCTCTGCTGAGCGCAGGCCTGTGATGCGGACGGGTCGCTCCAGGGGATCGTAGAGGGCTGCGACCTTCGCGGCGACCGTGGGATCGTCGGAGCCGACGACGAAGCGGTCGGCTTCCCGAAAGGTCTGCACCGCCGATCCCAGGCGGAGGAACTCCGGTACGTAGACCACCGGGAGGCGCAGCAGGGGCCGCCTGGATGCCAGGAGCTGCCCGTAGCGGTCGCAGGTGCCCACGGGCACCTGGGCGCTTACACAGAGGATAAGGCTTCCGGATGCGTGAGTCGCGATCTCCTCAACGGCACGGTCGATGGGCGCGAGGTCGGATTCATCATCCGGGCCGACGGGTGTGTCGATGCAGATGTAGGCGTAGTCGGCGCCCGCCAGCCCGTCGGCGTAGTCGGTGGTGAAACGCAGGCGGCCCGCCGCCAGATTACGGCGCAGCAGGTCGTCCAGCCCCGGCTCATGGACGGGAGCACGCCCGGCGTTCAGGGCGGCCACGGCGGCGGCTTCCTCGCCGACGCCGCGGACTTCGTAGCCCAGGTCGGCAAAGCAGGCCGCGACTACGGAGGCCTGGTGCCACCCACCTACTACGGCGATGCGAGGGATGTTCTCCATCATGCCGGTTGCCGCACCTGGCGTAGGACGTTCTGCTGGCGCATGGCGCGTTCCGCCTCTTCCAGGTATTCCTGGGTCGCTTCGTACCTGCTCATCCACTCCAGGTACTCGCTCACGTTCTGCTCTACCGGAATGGCGGGTTGCCAGCCGAGGTGTTGCATGGCAGAGATGTCGGAGATGGTGTGGCGGGTATCGCCCAGGCGGTAGAGGCCGGGCACGGAGGGCTCCAGGGAGGAACCGTAAGCGTCCACCATGATCCTGGCGAACTCCAGGACCGTCACCGGTCGGCCGCCACCCACGTTGTAGACCCGGTGGACCTGGCCCGGCTCCTCCATGGCCAGCAGGTTGGCTCTGGCCACGTCGGCCACGTTTACATAGTCCCGACGCTGCTGGCCGTCCTCGTAACAGACGGGGGGGAGGCCGTGGCGCAGCCGCAGGGCGAAAATCCTACAGATGCCGGAGTAGGCATTGTAGAAGGAGTTGCGGGCGCCCTGCACGTAGGTGTAGCGCATGCAGGCAGTGGGGATGCGGTATCGGGCGCCCAGGCTGCGGGCTAGCAACTCAATAGCATACTTGGAGACGCCGTAGGCGGTGTGAGGCCGGGCGACCTCCTCGTCGATGAGGAGCGACTCCATCTCGATGCCACAGGTGGGGCAACGCACCTCCCAGGCGCCCCCTTGCAACTGCTCTTCGGGCCGCAGGTCCGGAGTGACGACGCCATGCTGCGGGCAGCGGTACTTACCTTCGCCCGCCACCGACTGCGATGAGGCGAAGACGATCTTACGCACGGGGTAGCCCCGGGCGACGATGAGCTCAAAGAGGAGGGCCGTGCTCTCCGTGTTGACGTGTATGAAGGTGGAGAAATCGGGCAGGTAGTCCTGGTAGGCAGCCAGGTGGACCAGGTAGTCCACGCCTTGCAGCGCGCGGTCCAGGTCTGCGGGGTTCGCCACATCGCCCTGAATGAACTCCGCTTCTGGAGGCACGTAGTCGGGCTTGCCGAGGGGGTGGACCCGGGGCTGCAGGCTATCCAGAATGCGGACGGCGTAGCCCCGAGCCAGCAGGAGGTCCACGGTGTGAGAGCCGATGAAGCCGGCGCCGCCGGTGACCAGAACCCTTGCCATGTCGCAGTAAAGCCGGCTAGGCCCGGGCGGCCAGGATAGGCCGGAAGTACTCCACAGTGCGGCGTAACCCCTCCTCCAGGGGCACCTGTGGCTCCCAGCCCATCTCCTGGCGGGCCTTGCGCGCGTCCAGGTAGCTGTAGCGCACCTCTCCCAGCTTGGGCGGGCCGTGCTCCTCGCCCAGAGGGTAGTCCGTGAGCGCCTTCAGCTCGGTGAAGATGCGGTTCACCGACACGCCGTGGCCCCAGCCCAGGTTAAAGACATCGTTGTCGCCGCGGTCCAGGGCCAGCAGGTTGGCCCGGGCTACGTCGGCTACGTAGAGATAGTCCCGCTCCTGCTCGCCATCGCCGTTGATGATGGCCTGCTGGCCGTGCAGCATTTTGCCGGTAAAGATGGAGACCACGCCCGCCTCGCCGTAAGGGTCCTGACGTGGGCCGTAGACGTTGGGGTAGCGCAGGGTGGTGTAGCGGAGGCCGTAGTTCATTTGGTGCACGTTCAGGTAGAGCTCAAAGCTGGCCTTGCTGGCGCCGTAGGGGTCTCGAGGGCGGATGGGGTGGCTCTCGTCCGCGGGGAGGTACTGGAGTTCACCGTAGACGCAGCCCCCCGTGGAGGAGTAGATGATCTTCTGGGTCCCGTGCTTGCGGCAGCACTCCAGCAGGTTGACGCCGCCCCGGATGTTGACGTCGGCATAGACCATGGGGTCTTCCATAGAAGCCCGGACGTTGCCTCGGGCGGCCTGGTGGCAGACCACGTCGAAGCGCTCCTGGATAAAGAGCTGCTCCAGGGCGGGGTCCCGCACGTCCATTCTGACGAAACGCGCGGCGGCGTTGACGTTCTCCTGGTGGCCCGTGGTCAGGTCGTCCAAGCCGACTACCTGGTGTCCTGCCGCCAGATAGGTGTCGACGATGTGGGAGCCGATGAAACCAGCCCCCCCGGTTACAAGGATCTTCACAGTAGCGCGGGTGCCTCCTGGTACAGGGTCGTGCTCCGGGACCCGAGCCGTCAGGCGTAAGCTTCCCGATCGTTGGGCGCCTTGGCTGTCCTTTCTTTGAGGTACCCCAGGCCCGCAGCCGTGATGCTGAGCAGGATGGTTCCGACCTGGAGGAGCGCATCGAGCTGGTAGCACCGCAGGAGCCTAGCGGGGATAGCTTGCAGAAGCAGGTAGCGGAGATAGGAGCTCTCTGTAGCCAGGGGGTGTGCGGCCAGGCCTCGGGTGAATTTGCCAACTTTGGCCTTGCAGACGCCTTCCTGGTAGGACTTGGTGAAGGCCCATTTGAGATTGGTACGCCAGGCCGCTACCTTGTGATGAATAACGCTGCGCGGCGCGTAGACGATGCGGCAGCCGGGAATGCGTCTGGTCATGCGGAGGCTCAACTCCGCCTCTTCACCCCCTTTAAGGCGCTGGCCAATGCCCCCTATGTAGGTCTCGAACATGCCAGCCTGCTCTAGCGCGGTTTTTCGCAGGGCCATGCTGCAACCCAGGGGGTTCCGGATCTGGTCGCCTTCCATGGGCATGCCTTTGAAAGAACAACCCACAATCCAGTAGAGTTCTTCAGGAAGCCAGCGGGGGTTCCCGCCGTGCTCCCAGCGGGGAATGGAGTGACCGCCCACCGCAACCACGTTGGGGTCTTCAAAGGGGCGAACCAGATGCTCCAGCCAATCGGGCTCTGCCACTGCGTCGTCATCCAGGAAGGCTAGCACGTCTCCAGTAGCCGCTCTGCTGGCCACGTTGCGGGTCTCAGACAGGCCCTGGAGGCCGTCGTTTAAAACAATTCGCACGGAAGCGGGTAGCTCCTGGCGGAGCCTAGCCAGCAGTTCTCGGTTGTGGTCCACTGCCACGACGACCTCAAAGGGTGGCAGTGTCTGATGCATCATGGAGCGCACCGCGGCATGGATGTCATCCAGCCGATCAAGAGTGTAGCAACAGACAATGGCTGTGACTTTCATGCTTCACGGCTCACGGGGCGGCCTCTGGGTGCGACTGGGGGGTGAACTGGCGACCCCGGAGAGCCAGTCTCGTGTGAGCCGGTGGAAGAACTCCAGGAAGACAGTACTCCCGATGTACCAGCCGTCTTTCACGACGGAGAGGTGGGAGCTACCGCTGCGGCGGGCTGCCTCTACCATGGGGATCTCGATTGTACGGTAACCCAGACGCTTGGCGCGCGCCATGAGCTGGGTCTCCAAGGCGAAGCCCTGGGAGGTGAGACGCATGTCCAGAAAGCTCCGTCGCCGTATGAGGAACATGCCGAAAACGATATCCGTGAAGTAGCTCCCCCAGAGCAGGTTGGCCGTGGCGTCCGTCACCCAGACCAGGAGACGCCTCAGACGGCTCTCGTCATCACTGTGGCCACCGGGGATGTAGCGGGACCCCTTGACTAGGTCGTAGCCCGCCTTGGCCAGGGAGACAAAGCGGGGGATTTCCCTGGGATCGTGGGAGCCGTCCGCGTCCATAATGAGCACAAACTCACTGGTGGCGGCCTGGACACCGCACCGGATGGCGTCGCTCTTGCCACGTCCTTCTTGGTACACCACCCTGGTCTCCGGGTAGATGGCCTGAGCAATCTCTGCCGTGCCATCGGTGGAGTGCCCATCTACCACCAGCACTTCCACCAGCTCGGGCAGACGGGGGAGCAATGGAAACACGTGGCGGATATTCTCCGCCTCGTTCAGGGTGGGTACGATGAGGGAGACCATCGCTACTGACAACGGAATCATGATACTTCATCTGCGTGACCGAAGGCTAGCCTTTGTGCAGACTCTCCTTCCCTCCCCCCTGTTTGACCCGTTTCTCCCAGCCCCCGTACAATGTGGCTAGCCCCAAGCGCGGACAGAGCACATCATGTTCGAAGCCCTTACCACCAAGCTCGACGCGGTCTTCAAGAAGCTGGCCGGCCGCGGCCGCCTGAGCGAGAAGGACGTGGACGACGCCCTGCGGGAGGTGCGCGTGGCCCTGCTGGAGGCCGACGTACACTTCCGGGTGGCGCGGGACTTCGTGGCCCGGGTGCGGGAGCGGGCCGTGGGCAGCGACGTGCTGGGGAGCCTGACGCCCGGCCAGCAAGTCGTCAAGATCGTCCACGAGGAGCTGCTCAGTGTGCTGGGCGAGGGCCAGCCCCGGCTCTCGTTGTCGCCTACCCCTCCCACGGTGGTGATGCTGGTGGGCTTGCAAGGCTCCGGCAAGACCACCACCGCGGCCAAGCTGGCGCTGCACCTGCGAAAAGGGGGCCAGCGGCCGCTCCTGGTGGCCGCCGATGTCTACCGCCCCGCTGCGGTGGAGCAGCTCGTCACCCTGGGCAAGCAGCTTGACATCCCGGTCTACCAGCAGGGCATCGCCGCCGATCCAGTGGAGATCGTCCAGAACGGGATCAGGCGTGCCCGGGAGCAGGGCAACACGGTGGCGCTGCTGGACACCGCTGGCCGCCTCCACGTGGACGACGAGATGATGCAAGAGCTGGTCCGCATAAAAGAGCGCATTGCGCCCCACGAAGTGCTGCTGGTGGTGGATGCCATGACGGGACAGGACGCCGTGCGGGCCGCCGGCGACTTCCACCAGCAGGTGGGGCTCACGGGCCTGATTCTCTCCAAGATGGACGGCGATGCCCGAGGCGGCGCCGCGCTCTCGGTGCGGGCGGTGACGGGGGTACCGGTGAAGTTCCTGGGCACTGGGGAGAAAACCGATGCCCTGGAGCCTTACCATCCCGACCGTCTGGCATCCCGCATCCTGGGCATGGGCGACGTGCTGACCCTTATCGAGAAGGCCCAGGCGCAGGTGGACCAGGCCAAGGCTGCCGAGATGGAGCGCAAGTTCCGTACCGCCTCCTTCACCCTGGAGGACTTTCTGGACCAGCTCCAGCAGGTCAAGCAGATGGGCCCCTTGAGCCAGCTCTTGGAGATGATCCCCGGCATGTCCCGGGTGGCCAAGAACCTGCCGGCCAGCGCCCTGGACGACCGCCAGCTCAAGAAGGTGGAGGCCATCATCTACTCCATGACGCCCCTGGAGCGCCGCCGGCCCGACGTGATCGATGGCAGCCGCCGCCGCCGCATCGCCGCCGGTAGCGGCACTACGCCCGCGGATGTCAACCAGCTCCTGAACCAGTTTCACCAGATGCAGAAGATGATGAAGCAGTACAGCCAGATGCTGTCTGGTCGGGGCGGCAGGCGTCTGCCCGGCAACATGTTCCGCCTCTAGACGCAGCCACCTGCCCTGGCCGACTGCCCGCCGGACCGCCCCGTGTACGTTCATGACCCGGAACCCCTCGCCTGGGATGACGACGCCCGCCACGCGCTGGAGCGGGAGAGCATCTACCTCCGGGAGCGGCTGCGGGCGCGGGTGGAGCAACTCCTGAGCCAGGAGGGCCGGCGCCGAGCCACCCTGGCGGACGTGGACAGGGCCAGGAGCAACCCCGCGGTCATGCCGAGGCGCCAGGTTCCCCGAGAGCCGGTGCACGAGCCCGCCTGGCCCGCGACCTTCGGCGTGTACCGGGTGCTGGACAGGGAGGGACCTATCGCCATCTGCACCCTGGCCAGTGAAGCGCTCATGGACGCCCTGGCCGCAGCCTCGCCGCCCGGGGTTGCCATTGTGGGGCGCGTCTTCACCGAGAACTTCGGGGTCGAGAAGGTGGTGACCAACCTGGTGGCCAGCCCGTGGCTGCGGGCGCTGGTGCTCTGCGGCACGGAGTCTCGTCACAAGGTGGGGGAGACGCTCCTCGCGCTCTGGCAGCAGGGCGTGGAGGCCGACGGCCGGGTGCGGGGGTCCTCCGGCCCTACGCCCATGGTCCGGAGCCTACCTCCGGAGGCGGTGCGCCTCTACCAGGAGAAGACTGAGATTGTCGACCTGCGGGGAGAAGAGCGCTCCGCGGCCATCCTGGAGCGGGTGGCCCAGGTGCTGCAAGAGCACCCGAAGCCCTGGCCGGAGTCCTGGCAGCCCCAGGTACAGACCTGGCGCGTGGGTGAAGGCGGTACAGGGACGGGCGGCATGAGCAGCCGTTTCACCCCTGACCCCAGGGGCATCTTCCTCATCGGCATCGGTCCATCGGGGCGCACCATCCACGCGGAGCACTACACCCGAGAGGGCGTGCTGGACCATCGGGTGGTGGGCGAGACGGCGGTGGAGATGTGCCAGGCTTTGGCCCAGCAGGAGCTGGTGGGGCACATGGCCCACGCCATCTACCTGGGCCGCGAGCTGCAGAAGGCCGAGCTGGCCCTGCGCCTGGGGCTGCGCTATGAGCAGGACCGAGAGCTGGAGCTGCCCTTCGACAAGCTCAGGACAGCGCCCGGGGCGTAACTGGGCGGGCTGGGGCAGGCCTGCCTACGGCAGGCGGGGCTGGCAGGTGTGGCAGTAGTTGGTCAGGCGCTGGTTGGCGGTGATTTGGGAGACGCTGCCGCCGCAGCGCGGGCAGGCCTGGCCGCCCTTGCCGTGGACCCGGAGGAAGTCTCGGATCTTCACATGGATGTCGTCGCCCATTCTCGAAGAGACGATGGTAGTAGCTTCCTCCAGCACCTGGCGCATGGCACGGAAGAGGGCCTCGGCTTCCTCTTGGGACAAGCTGGTGCGCTTGCGGAAGGGGTAGACGCCGGCGGCGAAGAGGATCTCGTCGGCGTAGGCGTTGCCGATGCCGGTCAGGAAGGTGTCGTTCACCAGGATGTTCTTGATCTGGCCGGGGTGCCGTCGCAGGCGTTGCCGAAAGACCTCCAGGGTGACCTGCGGCGCCAGGGCCTCCGGGCCCATCTCCTCCCAGCGGGGGATCTCCCGCGTCCGGCTCTCTTCCACCAGGTAGACTTTCCCCATGAGCTTGGCATCGAAGTAGCGGAGTTGCCGGCCCCCCTGGAAGGCCAGGATGAAGCAGGTCCTAGCCCTGCGCCGCTCGCGAGCATCGCAGTACTGAAGGCGCCCGGTGAGCATGGGGTTCAGGGCCAGCACGTGGCCGCTCTCCATGCTCAGGAGCAGGAACTTTCCCCGCCGGCTCACGCTGGTTAGCAGGTTGCCGGTAAGCTGACGGACGAACTCCTCGGGCGTGGGGCGGCGGATGGGGATGGGCTGGAGCACCTCCACCGAGGAGACCCGGCTGCCCACCAGCTCCCGCAGCAGGAACTCCTGGATGGCCTCCAGGTCAGGGAGCTCAGGCACGGCGGCCCAGCGCTGCTAGGGGCGCAGCCCGGCCTGGCCCCGGAAGCGGTAGATGGTGGGCTGGTCGGAGACCGCGTAGCGTTGCAGGATGGCGATGCTTCCACGACGGCCATCCTCCAGCTCCAGCACGTAGGCGGAAGCGTCCAGGCGGTAGGGGAGCGCCGGGATAAAGCTCCCCTCCCAGTCGCGTAGGCCGCCCTCAAAGTAGGCGCCGGACTCCTCCAGCAGGTACTCCACCGCGACGATGTACTCCGCCGCGTCGTGTTTGAGCAGCATGCCGCGCATGATACGTCAGTTAGTAGGCGTTGTAAACATTAGAAAGTTTTTTTGAAAAACGAATCAAAAACGAATCTCTAGCAGTTGCTCATGGTCTTCAACCACAACCACCTATGAAAATCTTGAAGCGATCACCCTCGGCGCTGATGTTATTGTGATAGCCTCGGGGGTGCCAGCCAGGTAGTCGATAGCCCAATCGCTGTCGATAAGATAAGGCATGGCCTAGCGAGTGGTTCGGCCACGGGTCCCCTGCTGGCGTGCCTCGTGAATGTCTCGCAGAAGGGCGTCAGTGTCTACTCCGGCGAGGGCTCCCGCGCTCTTGCGAAGCGCTTCCGTGACCTTCTCGGGATCGTAATCCTTCCAGATGCTCTCTGGGTCTTTCTCTATGCGATCTAGTACCAAGTATCCTAAATCAGCGTCACAAAGCCCAGCCCAATCCCGCTCACCCTGAGAGCTTGTCGAAGGGTGGGCCGCTCATGGTTCCCTTCGGCAAGCTCAGGGTAAACTCGGCTCACCACGAGCGGCAGGTCCTTACGCTCTTTTCCGAAAGTAGGTACTAGGCGATAGAGCTCTCCGTCTTTCTCAAGGAGCAAGGGTATGCCTGCCACCTGGGTGAGCAACCGAGCAAGCTCGCTGCCAGGAGCAATCTTTATTTTCTTGGGTTGTCTAGCCATTATGCTCACTCCCCCCCAGTGTCGTATTTCAGCGATTTCTTCACTAAACTCTACAACTCTATCATACCTTTTCAGTTTTAAACTTCTAACCGCGCCAGCCGCCGCAGGGCCTGCAGCTTCTCTCGGTCGCCCAGCCGGGCACGGCGCACGGCCCGCCCCAGGGCCTGGATCGAGCGGTCGTAGGTCTGGCGGTCCACCGGAAAGGGGTGGCCATCCTTGCCGCCGTGGGCGAAGCTGAAGCGGGCGGGGTCCCGCAGGCTGACGGGGGTATCGTACACCAGCTCCGCGATGAGACTCAACGCCCGGAGGCTCCTGGCCCCCACACCAGGCGTGCCTAGCAGCGCCTCGAAATCCTCCGGCTGGCGCTCATAGGCGCTGAGGAAGGTCCGCTCCAGGTAGCGAGGATGCAGGTCTTCGGCCAGCAGATGGTGGCGTCGGGGCAGCTCCAGGCGCCGTATCCGCTCCAGCTCTGTCACCAGCCGCTCTGGCCGCTCCTCGCGCGCCAACTGAGGCAGGAGCCGGCGAGCGAGGTCGCTCTCCCGGGCCACCAGGTTGAGGGTGGCTCCTGTCGTGTCGGAGCAGACGGCGGCGTGAGGCTCGCACACGTAACTTGCCACCGTCTCGCTCAGCCAGTGGTAGCGGCGGGCGTAGCCGTTGGCTTCGTTCATCCCCTGCTGCACCACGGCCCAGGAGCCGTCGGTGGTGAAAATGAAGGTGTGATGGTAGATCTGGTAGCCGTCCTGCACCGCTGCGGAGTCCACCTTGGCGGTGGTGCGGCTGGCGTAGGTCAGCGGGCTGGGGTCCCTGCCGGCGCGCTCACCGAAGGCCGCGATCTCGCCGGGGGTCTGGCGGGAGGCCCTGCCCTTGCCGCCGCAGACGCAGATTCCCAGCTCAGCCTCGGCGCCCCTGAGGCCCTCTTTCAGCGCGCCACAGACGGTGGTGGTCACGCCGGAGCTGTGCCAGTCGAAGCCCAGCACGCAGCCGAAGGCCTGGAACCAGTAGGGGTCGCTCAGCCGGCGCAGCACCTCGATGGGGCCGAACTCCTCCACCAGGCAGGCCGCCATCTCCCGGGCCAGCAGCGTCATGCGGCTGAAAAGCCAGCGGGGCGCCCGCCCGTAATGGAGGGGCGTGTCGGCTATTCCGGTGCGATGGGCTGTGGGGACGGGCGTATGAGTGGCCAACGAGCATCCCCTCTGTAATGATGAAGCCCATGTGTTCTAGTACGGTGTGGAGTGTACTGTCACGGAGGGCGTCAGTCAAGCCGACGGCGATTTGGTGACGGCGATTTGGTAACTGCCTTGAAAATAGCCTTTTCATCCGCGGTGGTGGCCTCTAGCCATCACCTACTGTTCAGACTTGCGGAGGCGAGCTCCACCCGACCACCCCGCGACCATCACCCCCTGACCCCCTCTTCCTGGCCAGGAAGAGGGGGAAG
>JACPQN010000076.1 GCA_016190485.1 Chloroflexota bacterium | reverse complement strand
CTTCTTTCAGAACATCAAAGGTTAACCCACCGCCAGCTTTCTTCACCACAGTCAAGGCTTCCTTCCATCGCCCCTCGTCTCGCGACGCGTCGAGAAATTCGTGCCCTGCCCATGTCAGTCGTTTAGCACGCCAGTCGGAACCACCAAACGTGGACACGTCGTCTGCCTCGACCAAGCTGGCTTCAGCCATGATCTGAACATGGTAAGAAACCGCATGCGCGGAATAACCAGAAATATCGAGGTCTACCCAGCCCATCGTGTATGGCTGTTTCTCAATCTCTAGGAGAATCTTCCTAGCGAGCTCCATGTCGCGTTGCATAAAGTGGCCTCCATATCACCTCGTTAACGCAATGTTAGCACATTTGACCGAATTAATTCCAGTAGCAGAAAGGCTCTACATTGTCGTCATCCATTAGTGGTAACCCAGAAAGCCTTTGGAGCAATATCGGCTTCGTTTGCCGAAGAGGCCGCGACCCCGGGTGGGCGTGTGCGTACGCCCTCACCCCAGCCCTCTCCCAGTGGGAGAGGGGGATTATGCACACCCCACGGAAGGGCTTGCCGCCCCAGTCGGGAGGTAAGCGACCTGCTGGGCAGGGCGAACGGTGGCAATCATGCGATCTGGGCGCGTGCCGCTACGCTGACAATGCGGCAGTCGCGCATGCCGACGCGTTGGCGCAGCAGGCCGTATGCATATCGTAGGGGCGGGTTCCAAACCCGCCCCTACGGGTTCTCGCCCTCACCCTGCCCTCCCTCAGAGGTGGAGGGTGCTCCGCCTCCCCGCGGAAGGCCTTGCCGCCCCAGGCAGGAGGAAGACGCTCCCTGAGAAGAGCCAACGGCTGCAATCATGCGCCCTGGGTGTACACTGTTGCTGGGATAATGTACTCGCCGCCTCGACACGGGGCGGCGGGTTTCCTCTCCCTCTGGGACTCGTGGTGAGCCTGTCGAACCAGAGGGTTAGGGTGAGGGAATCAGGCTGAGGGAGCGCCCCCCTCCACTACATCCCAGATCCTGCTCACCACGGCCTCAGTCTCCTGGAGCACCTCCCGGTTAGTGAAGCGCAGCACCGTAAGGCCGTCGGATTGCAGGTACTGTGTCCTTGCCGCGTCCCGCATCGCCTGCTCAAGGGCGGTATGCTGACCGCCGTCCAGCTCAATCACCAGCTTCTGCTCATAGCAGTAGAAATCCAGGATGAAGGACCCGAACTGGTGCTGGCGTCTGAACTTTGCGCCAGCTATCTGGCGGTTTCGAAGTAAGCGCCAGAGGAGGGCTTCCGCATCGGTGCTGGACTGCCGCAACGCCCGGCAGCGCTCCATCAGCGTTGTCTTGGCAAGGCCACCGCGGTACGTAACTGTGGTATGCCCTCACCCTGACCCTCTGGTTCGACAGGCTCACCACGAGTCCCAGAGGGAGAGGGAACTCTATCGTCCCGCGATTTTGGGAGGGATTATAGCGTTTCCCTCCTTATCATATCGTGATATACCTGCTGCGGCCTCCCGAGCCCCTCAGGTTGCACCCATCCTCGCCGCTCTGCTACAATCCCCTGAGTATGTTTAGCAAAGGATCGGTACAACGATGACCGAAGCCCACACTCTACACCCCCATGGTCTCGCGCTTTCTCACAGCCATGGCGGGTTCACCAAGATGGACTTTCACATTCACACCCCCGTCTCCCAGTGCTACGAAGATAATATGTCTCCGGAGCTGAAGCTCAACACCCAGCCGGAGGACATCGTGAAGGCAGCCATCGGCGCGGGCCTGAACGCCATGGTCATCAGCGACCACAACGCGGTGGCCAACATCGACCCCATCCGCAGGGTGGCCCGGGAGCTGGGGCTGGTGATCTTCCCCGGCATCGAGATCACGGCCCAGGGCGGGCACATGCTGGCCCTCTTCGAGACCGACACGCCGGTGGATCACATGAGCCGGGTCATCGACCAGATGGAGTTCCCGGAGCAGGAGCGGGGCAACGGCTCCTACTCCACCCACTTCTGGGTCGACGACTGCGCCCGCATGGTGGAGGACGCCGGCGGCCTGGCCATCGCCGCCCACATCGACCGGGAGCCCCGGGGCTTTGTTGCCGGCTACTTCGACCGGGAGATCAAGCAGCGCATCCACGGCAGCGACTTCCTGGGCGGCCTGGAGATCACGGACCCCCGGGCCAAGTCCCATTGGGAGCAGGGGAAGATGCGCTACTACTCCAAGCCCTACCCGGTGGTCCAGGGGTCCGACGCCCACGCGCCGGGGGAGGTGGGCCGCCGGCCCACCTTCATCTACATGGCGGAGCTGACCCTGGCGGGCCTGCGCAAGGCCTTTGAGGAGTACGAGGACTTCGTCAAGTTCCCCGCGGAGCTGGACCGGGAGCTGGGGCGATGACGCCGTCGGTAACGGGAGTATAGTGATTGTGATGGCCCAGGAAGACTTCCTGGGCCATTGTGCTTTTGGTGGAGACGCAGTAGTATTAGCACAGATGTATTGACAGGTTACACGGAAGCGTGTAGCATTGCGCGGTAGCGAGCAGCCTAGACAAAGGAGCTTGGAACTGTGCCAGTAATATCCGCAGACCCTGTCAGCTCGAACCTAGCTTCAGAAATGCAAGATGATGGGCGCTTCCTGCTTGACAACTCACTTTATTGTGGAGACGCACGGAACCTACTGCAACAAGTCCGCCCGGATTCGGTTGACCTAAGTTTCTGGTCCCCGCCTTACTATGTCGGAAAGTCCTATGAACGGTCACTCTCTTTTCAGGATTGGCAACACCTGTTAGAGCAGGTCATCCTTCATCACTTCCCCATCCTCAAGCCTGGGGGGTTCCTGGTCATTAACATAGCCGATATCCTTGCGTTCTCAGACCCATCTATCCCAAGGATTCAGGCCGACAACGTAACGAGCAAAAAAGTAAGGATAACCAAAGAAGAGGTTCTCCTTGCAAGACAGGCGAACCCTCATCTTAACCGCTACCAGTTGGCCAAGCTCTTGGGGTGCAGTGAGCAGACCATTGATCGAAGACTCAAGCACAACAATGTGCGTGGAGGGAAATACGCGGCTCAGACCAGAGTCCTGCCAGTGGCAGGCCTTGTTGACGGCTGGGCCTCCAAAGCCGGCTTTTACCTTTACGACAGGCGTATCTGGGTCAAAGATCCCTGCTGGCAGAACAGCCGGTGGCACAGTCTGTCGTATCGCTCGGTGGACGAATTCGAGTACCTCTACTTTTATTGGAAGCCTGGTATAACCACCATAGACAGATCCCGGCTCAACAGCCATGAGTGGAGCCAATGGGGCTCTCGCGGCGTGTGGTATATCCCCTCTGTGCGCACTCATGAAGAGCATGAAGCTCAGTTTCCTGTCGAGTTACCTCGCCGCGTGATAAGGCTGTTGTCAAGACCTAGTGGCCTAGTCTTGGACTGCTTTGTCGGCAGCGGCACAACTGCTGTTGCCGCAATCCAGGAGGGCCGTCGGTACCTTGGATTCGATATCGTGCCGCAGAATATCGAACAGGCGGCGTGTCGATGCCATCAGAGTCAGGTACCTCTGAGTGACGCTAGACCCTAGCACCCTCCGCCTCAACTTAGACCTTCTCGAAGATATTGAGAGGGCCACGCTTCGCTTGGTGGTCCAGGCGGTTTACGAATTCCGGATACTGGCGAGCGAGATCTTTCTCAAAGAGCAAGACCTTGTTGCCGACATAGGAGAGGACATTACGAGGGAGGCGCTTGATCGTCTCGACACTTCCGTCATTCCTGTACGTCTTTTCGGCAAGATGGATTACAAGCGTGCTCGATTCCTGTTTCTCCCAGATTTCTCCGTCAGGCAGGCTCTGTTCGTGGATTCAAAAGCAGAAGATGTAGCCGGCGAACGAACTGCTACCATCCAAACGGCCCAGACATCCTTGGCAATCCGGCAGCGCAGGGGCGGTTCCTTGGTGGAAGAACAGGGGAAGCTTCCGACGATCTTATCAACCCAGGGTGGGGAGCTTCTGACGACCACTATCTTTGAAAATACAACTATAAAGCCACTGTGGCTGGCACAAAAGAGCTCGTTAGCATAAGTGTCCTCTGTTTACCGAACGGCTTATTGCAAGACCGGTATAATCCGAGCGTAGATGATACATTCTGGCTTGCCGGCCGGAACGCCCCATCCAGAGGGGAGGCATTCCGTGTGAGGATCAGTCTACCTCGCCTAAAGAACAAAAAGAGGTGGCGAGTACAGCGTATATCTCTGGCCCCAGATGCCCCCTTATCCTGGGATCACTAGTGCCGTCCACCCTGGTGCTGCGCCAAGACATTGTATCCACTCCAGGGGTCCGACGCCCACGCGCCGGGGGAGGTGGGCCGCCGGCCCACCTTCATCTACATGGCGGAGCTGACCCTGGCGGGCCTGCGCAAGGCCTTCGAAGAGTACGAGGACTTCGTCAAGTTCCCCGCGGAGCTGGACCGGGAGCTGGGGCGATGAAACAAGCCACGGTAGGGGTGAGGCGAATGGCGTGGCCCAGGAAGCTCTCCTGGGCCATTGTGCTTTTGGTGGAGACGCAGTAGTATTAGCACAGATGTATTGACAGGTTACACGGCAACGTGTATCTTCCGAGCATAGCTTGTACAGAAAAGAGGTATGACGATGCCAAGAGCTATGCCCTCCCCACTATTTCAACTTGGACAAGAGCCAGCTTCCGGCTGGCCCCGTAAGGCACGCCGCCGGATTGCCTTCGGTTGGTACGGGGGCAAATACAACCATCTGAACTGGCTGCTGCCGCTGCTCCCTCAGGCTCATCATTACTGTGAACCTTTTGCCGGGTCTGCGGCGGTCCTGCTGAACCGTGACCCATCTCCCGTTGAAACTTATAACGATGTGGACGGTGAAGTGGTCAATTTCTTCAGAGTGCTGCGAAACCAACGGGAGGCCTTGATTCAGTCCATTGGGCTTACACCCTTTTCCCGTGAGGAGTTTGCCACCGCCCTCGCAGGAGAAGACGAGGAGGAGCTATCCGACCTGGAACGCGCCCGTCGCTTTTTCGTCCGCGCCAGGCAGGTGCGGACGGGGCTTGCTCAGAGGGCATCGCTGGGAAGGTGGGCTAACTGCAAGAACACAAGCCGGTCCGGGATGTCCGGCGTTGTGTCCCGGTGGCTGGGCAGCGTTCAAGGGCTACCAGAGATAGCAGCAAGACTGCTCCGCGTCCAGGTAGAGAACCGGCCAGCCCTCGAAGTGATCGAGCTTTACGACAGCCCAGACACGCTCTTTTACTGTGATCCTCCCTATCCCCACGAATCCAGGGGCGACGACAAAGCGTATGGATTCGAGATGAGTAACCGGGAACACGAGGAACTGGCGGCACTGCTTCACACGGCCAAGGGGAGGGTCGCGATCTCCGGTTACCACTGTACCCTGATGGACGACCTGTACGGTGATTGGCGCTGTGTCGACGCACCAGAGAAGAACTGCCACTCGGTAAAGAAGTCTCGGACGGAAGTGTTGTGGACGAACTATTAGGCAGGTGGTTGCCCAGTGGCGCAGGATCTGGTAGTTGAGACGGGTGCTATCCTCAAGAAGACTTGGTCCGAGATTGTCTCTCTTGGAGACCAAGGTCAGTTGGCCGACTGGCTGCCGGACGACACTTTAGTCACCGCCATCGGGAGACGCAGTAGTATTAGCACGGATGTATTGACAGTATACACGGAAGCGTGTAATCTGTTAGGGTGTAGCAGTCCTCTTTGGGAACGATAGTCTTTGAGGGATATCCATGCAGAAGAGTTCTCCGGCGTTGCAACCTGTACTCTCAATCACAGGTGATGGGATGTTGCCTGAGGATGGTTTCTCCCAGGTGGGTAATGAGTCACCTGGTGAGGGTACTTCTCGCGCTTATGTAGTCTCTCGTGCAGATGAGCGGCTCGGATCGTTGGCTGCAAACAAGGATCTTTTGAGGAGAAAAAAGCTTAGAGGCGGTTATTACACGCCGAGTCAAATAGTGGCCTTCTTAACTGACTGGGCAATCCAGGATCCCGGGTCATATTGCCTTGAGCCTAGCGCTGGCGATGGCGAGTTTGTTGCCGCAGCAGCTAGGAGACTATGTGGCGAAGGCCATATTACAGCTGTAGAAATAGATCCCCGTGAGGCAGAAAAGGCTACCTCTCGGGGAGGCGCGTGCACTACAGTAATTGCTGGCGACTTCTTCACATGGTTCAAGGCAAACTGTCTTGACGCTTGTTTTGATGCTGTCATCGGAAATCCTCCCTTTATTAGATACCACGACTTCCCGGAACAACAACGCCTGCCGGCGTTCGAGCTAATGAAACAAGAAGGACTAAAGCCGACTAGGTTGACTAACGCCTGGTTACCTTTCGTAGTAGCAGCCACAAGGGCTTTACGGACGGGCGGGCGGCTGGCTCTCGTACTACCAGCAGAGTTGCTCCAAGTAATGTATGCAGCTCAGCTTCGTGGATATCTGGCGAAGAAGTTCTCTCAGCTCACGGTTGTTACATTCCGCAGACTTATGTTCGCGGGAACCCAGCAGGAAATCGTCTTGCTTTTGGGAATTCGAAGTGATAATTCCTCGGCGAGAATTTCTTTTGTCGAAATCAATGGGATAGAGGACCTCAAGAACGACTTATTTGACCGAGTGGGGCTTGCTCCTGTCGAACTAGACCATGGAAAAGACAAGTGGACGAAATACTACTTATCATCACTGGAATTAGGTCTTATTCGCGAGTTGGAGAGGTCCGACCTGTTTGGACGCCTAGGGGACTACGCAGAAATCGACGTTGGTATCGTCACTGGTCGAAACGAGTTCTTTGTACTGACGCGCGATGAAGCAGAACAGTATGGTCTCCTAAGGTGGTGTGTACCTCTTGTCGGTCGTTCTGTACAGATTCCTGGATTAATCTTAACGCCTAAAGATTGGGAAGGGTTAGCATCTCGCACCGGACGCTGTTACCTCCTACAGTTGGGAGACCTTGATCGAAGGGCACTTCCAGCCACAGCTCTTGCATATATAGAGCGTGGCGAGGCGTTAGATTACCACAGAGGATATAAGTGTTCTCGTCGTCTTCCGAACTGGTGGGACGTGCCTTCTGTGTGGATACCAGATGCATTTCTACTGCGTCAAATTCATGACGGACCTAAAATAGTGCAGAATTGTGCACACGCCGTATGCACAGATACCATTCACCGCGTGAAAGTCGTTAACGGAACAGATGGCGGTTGGCTTGCTGCCGTTTCGATCAACTCTCTTACACTTGCCTTCTCAGAAATCATTGGCCGAAGCTATGGCGGCGGTGTGCTTGAACTCGAGCCGTCTGAGGCAGAGATGCTTCCCTTCCCCAGACCCATCAGAACACAACAAACTCTGGATCTCTATGGACTTGATGAAAGGCTGAGACTGGGTGGCCTGAGATCAGTAATGGATGAAATAGATCGGGTGGTTCTTAGAGGTGAAGGATTGGGCGTGAGAGATGTGGTGATGCTCAGGGCTATCTGGCAAAAGCTTAGTGAGCGTCGTGCACGTCGAAAACTCTAGAAGCTGGCGTGAGGAGGGAGACCCTTATAGCGGTTGACGTAGGAGGTTTGAACCTGCTGTGCGAACATTTCAAGACGTAGGGGAGAATCAGAGGGAGGCACTTCCGGGTGGATGGTACCATCCTCAGGATTCCAAAGAACTAGGCAGATTGCCTCTGCTAGATAGACCGGGTCATTCACGTCTGTCCTACGCCCAAGGCGTTCCAAAGTTTCGATCATAGCGGCTTGCTGGGTGCCCTGAAGGCAAGGCTTCGGAATAGCTACAAGAAACGCGACCACCGCGTAGGGGAAGCGACTGTGTACAGTCGTCGCCTCGGTCGAAAGGTCATTTACCATGTTCTGCCAATTCTTCTCTACACTCTTCGAGTCATTCAGAGTTTTGGCGTCAAATGCGAAACGGACGCCATCTGGACGATATACAACGTCAAAGTTTTGGGGTCTAACGCCTCCTATGACGCGAACATCACCGATCTCTACGCAGTCTGGTTGGGGTGGTATCAACGCGGTGCGCTTTGGAACGACTATCTGAATTTGGCCTAGCATTGCTGCAAGGGATTCTGCAACTGCCCGTTCGAAAAGATTTCCCAGCTGCGAAGAAGAGTAAGGAGGAGTTCTACTTAAGCTCTCGTTATGGCTCTGCCAGGTCTCGCCAAACTTTCGCAGTTCAGCTGTATCAAGAGCGACAGGTGGCATTTCACTTAGTCGGGCCATACCTGATAGATTACCACAACTCCGGGTGTTCCGAACGTTCTTTCACCCTCACACATCCTCCACCCTTACCTTGCCCCTCCCCTTCCCTTCGTGCTACCATGATGGGTGTCTTGATGAAGCAAGAAACAGTCGGGCATGCTTGCCCGCCGCGGGCAGGCCTGTCCGCCGCAGGCGGGCGTGGAGGGATCGCATAGTGGTCTAGTGCGGGCGCCTGCTAAGCGCTTACCCTGGGTAACTGGGGTCATGGGTTCGAATCCCATTCCCTCCGCCAGACCAGCTCCCAGCAGCCCGCAGGGGCTTTTTCTTTACCAGGGCGTATGGGCACCTACTACCTCTGGACCGTGGGCTGCCAGATGAACGTGGCCGACTCGGAGCGGCTGGCGGCCCACCTGGAGACCCTGGGCTACCAGCCGACCCCCACCCCCGAGCGCGCCGACCTGGTGGTGGTAAATAGCTGTGTGGTGCGCCAGCACGCCGAGGACCGGGTGGCTAACAAGCTCCACGCCCTGCGCCCGGCGAAGGCCGACCACCTGGGGCAGACCATTGCTCTCATGGGCTGCATGGTGGGCCCACGCACCGAGGAGCTGCGCCAGCGCTTCCCCCACGTGGACCTCTTTCTGCGCCCCCAGGCCTACGAGCCGCTGCTGGCCCTGGCCCGAGAGCGTGCGCCCGGCGACGGCTGCGCTCCGGGCGAGCTGGCCCTGCCGTCGAACGGCCCCACGGCCTTTGTGCCCATCATCCACGGCTGCGACAACTTCTGCACCTTCTGCATCGTCCCCTACCGCCGCGGGCGGGAGCTCAGCCGTCCCATCTCGGAGGTGGTGCGAGAGGTGGAGGGGCTGGTAGCCCAGGGCGCCCGGGAAGTCACCCTCCTGGGCCAGAAGGTGGACTCCTACGGCCTGGACCTGGGCGACGGCGCCGACCTGGCGGACCTGCTGGCTGCCCTGAACTCCATGGCGCGGTTGGAGCGCATCCGTTTTCTCACCTCCTTCCCCCTGGGTATCACCGACAAGCTCGTCGAGGCGGTGGCGGGCTTGGACAAGGTGTGTGAACATATCAACATCCCGGTGCAGTCGGGCGACGACGGCGTGCTCCAGGCGATGCACCGGGGCTACACCGTAGAGCAGTATCTCGACCGGGTGCGGCGCATCAGGGCCGGTATTCTGGGCGTCACCCTGAGCACCGACGTCATCGCCGGCTTCTGCGGCGAAACGGAAGCGCAGTTCCAGCGCACCCTGGACCTGCTGGCCGAGGTGCAGTTCGACAAGGTGCACGTGGCCGCCTACTCCGTGCGGCCCGGCACCATCGCAGCCCGTACCATGGCCGACGATGTACCATTAGAAGTGAAGAGGGAGCGGCTCCAGCGGGTAGAGGAGCTGCAAGAGGGCATCGCTAGGGAGAAGAACGCCCAACTGCTGGGCGCCGAACTGGAGGTGCTGGTGGAGGGACGGCAGGACGGCCGCTGGGAGGGACGCACTCGCACCAACAAGCTTGTACACATTCCCGGTGGCCCGCTAGACTTGAAGGGTGAGCTGGTGACGGTCCGGGTGACCGCCACCAGCCCCTGGTCGCTTCAGGGCGGGCTGGTAGCCGCAGGTTAGGCAGAGGAGACCGGAGGTAGCCTCATGGTCACGCTGAAATATACCGAGCCGGAGCTGAAGTGGCAGATCGATAACATTAGCTGCCAGACCGCGGTGAGCCTGGAAACGGAGCCGCTGACCAGCGAGCCGGGCTTCGTCCTCTGGCAGAAAGATATCCCGAAGGAGTACTGGAGCCTGGGCGGCAAAGAGCTGGTGGACCGGATCAACGCGGCCAAGGCCGCCCTAGGCTCCAGGCTGGTGATCCTGGGCCACCATTACCAGCGAGAAGATATAATCCAGTTCGCCGACTTCAAGGGCGACTCCTTCAAGCTGGCCCAGTGGGCGGCCCAGCGCCCCGAGGCCGAGTACATCGTCTTCTGCGGCGTCCATTTCATGGCCGAGGCGGCGGACATCCTGAGCGGGCCTCACCAGAAGGTGGTGCTGCCCAACATGGCCGCCGGCTGTACCATGGCCGACATGGCTGAACCGGACGACGTGCTGGACTGCTGGGCACAGCTCGGCGAGATCGGCCTTGCCGACGCGACGGTGCCCGTCACCTACATGAACTCCACCGCCAGCCTCAAGGCCTTCTGTGGCTGCAACGACGGTATCGTCTGCACCTCCTCCAACGCTGGCGCAGTGCTCAAATGGGCTTTCGCCAAGCGGGAGCGGGTGCTCTTTTTCCCCGACCAGCACCTGGGCCGCAACACCGGCGCGAAGATGGGCATTCCCCTGGACCAGATGCTGGTGTGGGACCCCGACCAGCGCTTGGGCGGCCATACCGCCGAGGAGCTGGTCGGGGCCCGGATCATCCTCTGGCGGGGCTGGTGCTCGGTGCACATGCGCTTCACGGTGGAGCAGGTGGGGGCGGCCCGGGCCAAGTATCCGGGCGTGAAGGTGCTGGTGCACCCCGAGTGCACCTACGAGGTGGTGCAGGCCGCCGACCTGAACGGCTCCACGGAGTTCATCGCCCGCACCATCGCCGAGGCGCCGCCCGGCAGCGCGTGGGCCGTGGGCACCGAGATCAACCTGGTGAGCCGCCTGGCCCGGGAGAACCCGGACAAGCTGGTCTTCTGCCTCGACCCCGTGGTCTGCCCCTGCTCCACCATGTACCGCATCCACCCCGCCTACCTCTGCTGGGTGCTGGAGGAGCTAGCCCACGGTCGGCTGGTGAACCACCTGGTGGTGGAGCCGGAGACGGCACGCTGGGCCAAGATCGCCCTGGAGCGCATGTTGGAGGTACGATAACGAGAGGTCGGGGCAGGTGCGCAACCTATCCTTATCGGTGTTCCGCCAGCCAAGAGGCGAAGATTTTGTGGCATTGATGCGAAGCATGATCGCGGTACCTCTCACAGGCGTGCGGCTAGCGGCCGCGGCCTGGGGAGGGCTCCATACAACGCAATCGTGCCTACCGTCGGCGCCAGCGACGGCGCTTCATTCGTCGGCGGCTGAAGATCATCCTGAACGCGTGGGGCGAGGGATTCCGGTCGTGGGGATCCTGGGATATGTCGCCGAGCCAGCATCCGTACCATGGCCGGACCGGAGTGCTGGGCAAGTTTAACCTCGCCTGCTCCTGCTGGATGTGTCGGGGCGAAAAGTACGACCGGCTGGTTTTCAGGCGCGAAATGCGGAGAATGATTGACGAGGTGGACTTTAGGGCCTGTGTGCAAGGAGACCGAAGCTTCAACCGAGTTTCTCCACCTGATGAGCACGACCGAGAAGAATACCTCGCTTGGCTGCGGTAGCAGGGGGTTGGCGCTGCTAGCCCAGAGCTTGCCTTCGTGCTAAAGGAGCTGTCAGATGAGTAAGAGCGCCGATTTCGTGAAAGAGCTCTACCAGCACCTGAGCCGCCGCCTCAGCCAATACCCCCAGGTTGAGGTGCAGCGTCGCGCCGCCCTGGAAACGCCCGGCCTGCCACAGAGCTTCTGGCCGAAAGCCGACATCCTGATCCGTGACAAAAAGCTGAACGCTACCTTTATTGTTCATTATGGCAACTCCATAGAGCTGCTGGAGCTTCTCATCAAGTGCTGGTCATACCTCGATGCCTGTGGGCAAGTGGACTTAGCATTCGTAGGGATCAAGGACAAAGATGCAACCCCTGGTAGGGGAAAGGTACGGCTTGCCACGCTGATAGGTGAAAAACTACAGGACTTGTACTCCAATTTCCGGTATGTGCTCCTGGAGCGAAAGGGGCAGCCCCCAGAAAAGCTCGTTAAGCGGATCGTTGACAAGATGAATGACGCGATGGAAGACTTAGAAGATATAAAGTGGGTCTTACAAGCAAGAAAAGAAGAAGGTCGGGAAGAAAAGAAGGAC
Source organism: Chloroflexota bacterium (assembly GCA_016190485.1). Classification (GTDB taxonomy): domain Bacteria; phylum Chloroflexota; class Dehalococcoidia; order SHYD01; family SHYD01; genus JACPQN01. Next base: position 13,332 of record JACPQN010000076.1, on the reverse strand, counting down.
ATCGAGGAGGTTTTTGCCGAGATAGAGCGGTCTCGTGCCGTATCGCGTTAGCAACCGTAGCCGTAGAGTCGACCGGGAAATTGCTGCCCTACCACCCTATATCTACCCCAGAATACAAGAGGCGATCCGCCTGCTTACCCGGGAGCCACGGCCTTTGCATTGTGTGAAGATAGACGGTGATTCTTACAGGATTCGTGTCGGTCGGTATCGAGTCATCTATGAGGTAGACGACGCGGCTCAGGAAGTGATTATCACACATGTTGCCATCCGCAACGAGAGCACCTATCGTTGAGTTGCAACTTCCGTAGCTAAAGGAGACCCTCTTGCCCACCTACGACTACATCATCATCGGATCGGGCATCGCGGGGCTCTACACGGCGCTGCTGGCCCAGGAGCACGGGCGGGTGCTGCTGCTGACCAAGGGCAGCATCGACGAGTGCAACACCAAGTACGCCCAGGGGGGTATCGCCGCGGCCATCGGGCACGATGACTCGCCCGGCCTCCACTACGAGGACACCATCGCCGCCGGCGCCGGCCTCTGTGACCCGGCGGCCGTGCGCATCCTCACCGAGGAAGCCCCTGACCGCATCACCGACCTGATCCGCTTCGGCGTCCCCTTCGATACCATCCACGGCGAGGTGGCCCTGACCCGGGAGGCGGCCCACAGCGTGCCCCGCATCCTCCACGCGGGCGGCGACGCCACGGGCGAGCACATCGAGCTGACCCTCAGCTCCCTGGCCCGCCTGCGCAACATCACCATCCTGGAGTACTCCCTGGCCACCCGCATCCTCCTGGGGCCAGAGGGCGCGCTGGGGATCGAGGCCATGGACACCCGCACCCACGGCCTCCACCAGTTCGAGGGCCGCTACACCATCCTGGCCACGGGTGGGGCGGGCCGCCTCTTTCGGCTGACCACCAACCCGGACGTGGCCACCGGGGACGGCGTCGCTCTGGCCTACCGGGCCGACGCCGCTACGGAGGACATGGAGTTCTTCCAGTTCCACCCCACCGCCCTCAGCCTGCCCGGCGTGCCGGTGTTCCTCATCTCCGAGGCGGTGCGGGGCGAAGGCGGCCTGCTGCGAGACGTCCACGGCACGCGCTTCATGCCGGACTACCACCCCCTGGCAGAGCTGGCGCCCCGGGACATCGTGGCACGCAGCATCGTGAGCCGCATGCAGGCGACGGAGGCAGACCACGTGCTCCTGGACGTGACCCACCTGCCCGGACAGGTGGTCTCCGCCCGCTTTCCCCGTATCTACAGCTTCTGCCGGGAGCACGGCATCGACATCACCCAGGAGCCTATCCCGGTGGCGCCGGCGGCCCATTACATGATGGGCGGTGTCAAGACCAACGTGTGGGGCGAGACCACGGTGCCGGGGCTCTACGCCTGCGGCGAGTGCGCCTGCACCGGCGTCCACGGCGCCAACCGGCTGGCCAGCAACTCGCTCATGGAGGTGCTGGTCTTTGGCAAGCGGATCATCCAGCGCACCCAGGAGCGCGCCGGCGCGCCGGCAGCGCCGGCGCTGGGCCCGGGCGATCTCCGCCACACCCTGCGCAGCGACTTCCCCCAGGAGGCGGGCACAGAGCAGCCCACCCTCGCGCGGCTGCAGGACCTCCTGTGGAACAACGTGGGGATCATCCGCTCCCGTGACACCCTGGAGGTGGCCGCGGCCACCCTCTACCGTTACCAGCAGCTCCTGACCCAAGCTGCCGATCGCCCCACCTGGGAGCTGCGCAACCTGGTGCAGGTGGCGCGCCTCATGACCGAGGCCGCGCTCATCCGAGAGGAGAGCCGGGGCGCCCACTTCCGCACCGACTTTCCGGAACCCTCTCCCCGTTGGCTGCGGCACATCCTCTTCTAGGCCGATTCAGTTGCACTTGACCCGCTAAGAAGTCACAATAGGGTCGCAACCTACATTGGTAGGCACTGATCCTGGGAGGCGAGAGGAGGCGACCATGCCGCGAACCGTCATCACAGTGGGCCGACAGATGGCCAGCGGGGGAGACCTGATCGCTGCGGAGCTGGCCAAGGCGCTGGGCGTGCAGCTCCTGGAACACCAGATCATCGAGGCGGCCGCTGCTGCGGCCGGGGTCTCGCCCGAGACCATCATCCAGGCGGAGAAAGTGCCCAGCTTTTTGGAGCGGATGCTGGAGTACCTGGGCCAGCATACGGGCGGGCTGGACCCCCTGAGCAACTTCTCCATGGAGCGCCCCGCCGGCCAGACCATGACCCTGGAGAGCTATCGCCATCTCATCGAAGATGTGGTCCGCAAGACGGCGGAGGAGTCCGATGCCGTCATCGTGGCCCACGGAGGCGCGGTGGTGCTGCGAGACATGCCCTACGTCTTCAAAATCATGGTCTGCGCCCCTGTCCGGGTGCGCGCCCAGCGCCTCCAGGAGTTCGAGCACATCGCCGCCGACGAGGCGGAACGGCGCATCAGGGAGGACGACAAGACTCGCATCGACTTCTTTCAGACCTACTACAAGGTCAACTGGCTGAACCCCGCTGTCTATGATCTGTGCATCAACACCGCCCGCCTGGACACCGAGGCGGCCGTTGACCTGATCGTGAAGGCCCACGGTAAGGCCATCACGGAGTAGGCTAGGGGATGCTGCGGGAGCTGGCCTACGCGCTGGTGCCTATCACCGACCTTGCCAGGTCGGTGATCTTTTACCGGGACGTGCTGGGCCTGCCCCTGGTGTGGCTGGAGCAGCAACAGGGCCACGCAGCGGTGGAGACGTCGGGGCTGCTACTGGTGCTCTCCACCCACGAGCCGCCGGGGGCCGGCGGGACGGTGCTAGCCTTCGATACCCAGGACATGGACACCGTGCTCAGCGCCCTGGAGCAGCGCGGCGTCCGGTTCCCCCAGGGCATTCAGGAGCACGGCGGCCGCCGTACGGCCCGCTTCGCAGACCCGGACGGCAACTCCCTGGAGCTGAACCAGACCCGCCATCCCCCTCCGACGTAGGGTTGCGCGGCTCGACGGCCCGAAGGCGACCGATGCCGTCCCAGGAGGAGAACCATGCTGCGTGAAGAACCCCCCCCCAAGCTCCCCATCCTCGAAGCATCCCTGCTACGCGTGATCGACGCCGCCCTGGAGGAAGACCTGGGCATGGGCGACGTGACCACCGATAGCCTGATCGACCCGGGATGGCGGGCCGAAGGCGCCCTGGTGGTGAAAGCCCCGGGAGTCCTGGCGGGCATGCCCGTGGCGGCAACCGTCTTCCACCGGGTGGACCCTGCGATAGCGGTGACCATCCTCCTGTCCGACGGCGCCACCGTCGCGCCCGGCGATGTGGCCGCGCGGGTGGCGGGCCCCGCCGCCAGCATCCTCAAGGCGGAGCGGGTGGCCCTGAACCTGCTCCAGCGCCTCAGCGGCACCGCCAGCGAGACGGCGCGCTACGTGGAGGCCGTGGGCGAGCTCCCGGCGCGCGTGCTGGACACCCGCAAGACCACCCCCGGCCTGCGGGCCCTGGAGAAGTACGCCGTGCGGGTGGGCGGCGGGCACAACCACCGCCACAACCTGGCCGACGGCGTGCTCATTAAAGACAACCACCTGGAGGCCCTGGCCCTGGCCGGCCGCTCCCTGACCGACGCCGTCCGGCAGGCCAAGGCCTGGGCGCCCCACACGGTGCAGGTGGAGGTGGAGGTGACCGCTCTGGGCCAGGCCGAGGAGGCCGTGCTGGCTGGGGCCGACTGCATCCTGCTGGACAACATGCCGGTGGAGCTGATGCGCCAGGCGGTGCGCCTGATCACTCAGCGGGCCGCGGAGCGGGGCCTCCCACGCCCCCTGATCGAGGCCTCCGGCGGCATCACCCTGGCCACGGTGCGGGCCGTGGCGGAAACGGGGGTGGACCTGATCTCGGTGGGCGCGCTGACCCACTCCGCCAAGGCCCTGGACATCAGCCTGGAGCTGAGCTACCGGGTGGGCTAAGTAGGATGTGGCTCCTCTTCGCGCTCGTTGCTGCCCTCCTCACCTCTTTCTTACCCATTGTTAACAAGCGGCTGCTGAGCGACACGCCCGTCTCCGTGGTCGCCTGGGGGGTCAATGCCCTCTCGCTACCGCTCCTGGGAGTTGCGTCGCTCCTGCTGCTTCCGGTGCCCCAGGTAGACGGCGTTTTCTGGCTGGGCATCCTGGGCTCTGCTCTGTTGAACCTGGTGGCCACGCTCATGTCCACGCAGGCGCTCAAGCTGGGCGACGCCTCTCTGGTCACCCCCTTTCTCACCTTTAACCCGGCCTTCACCCTGCTGGTCGCGGTCTTCACGCTAAGCGAGTCGCCGACCACCCTGGGGGTAGCCGGGGTGCTGGTGGTCCTGGGCGGAGGATATCTCTTGAACCTCCACCAGGCCGCCGCGTCCTGGTGGGCGCCGCTCAGGGCGATGCTCACTGAGCCGGCGATCCTGCTGGCCATCGGGGCCAGCCTGGTGTGGGGGCTCACCCCCATCACGGAAAAGCTGGCGATGCAGCACTCCTCTCCTCCCAACCCGCCCCTGGTGGCCTTCGGCTCCACGGCCCTCATGTCGCTATTCCTGCTGCCGGGGATGCTGCGGCAGGTCCGGAACCCCCTTGGCCCCATGGCCGCCCATGGCCGGGGCTTCCTGCTGGCGGCGGCCATCGCGGGGGTGGCGCCCATCTTCGGGTTTACTGCCATCGGTCTGGGGCTGGTGGGCTATGTGAGCGCCATCTTCAAGCTCTCGACGGTCTTCTCGGTAGCCTGGGCGTTTCTTGTCCTGAAGGAGGAGGGGATCGGGGAGCGGCTGGCGGGCAGCGCCGTGATGGTGTTGGGCGCCGTCCTCATAGCCCTGTAGGCCGTCGCCGCCATCTGCTACTTGACCGGCGTCCATTGTCGCCCAGGTAGCGGCCGAAGAACTCCAGGGTCCGCCGCTGGTACTCAGCAGTGGCCTCCCCGTGGCCGCCGGCGTGGCCAACGCCGGGGATGATCCACAGCTCCTTGGGCTCTGCGGCGGCGTGGTAGAGGGCCCGGGCGTCCCGCACGGGGATCCCCGTATCCTTCTCTCCGTGGATGATCAACACTGGCGTGGGAGCAATGCGGCCCACGGTACTGAGGGGAGAGATGTCTCCGGGCTTCAGGCCCGTGTAGTATTCGATGGCCCAGGGCACGGACAGAGAAAAGACGTTCGCCGGGAGCAGGAACCACTGGTCGAAGGTGGCCACCATGGTCTCCGCGGTGGCGAAGGCGGAGTCGGCCACCAGCGCCCGGAGCTGGTGCGCCTCTTCGCCCATGAGGAGCAGCGCCGCCGCGCCCATGGACGCGCCCAGCGCTCCGATCCGCTGGGGGTTTACCTCCGGGCGGCCTTGCAGGTAGCGCACGGCGCCCGCCACATCCCGCCACTCGTCGTAGCCCAGGGCAGCGCGCTGACCGGCGCTCTCGCCGCTGGCCCGGAAGTCGAAGAGGAGCACCGAGTAGCCGCCCCGCTGGTGGAGGTACTGGGCATAGCTCAGCATCGCGCCCTTGTGGGAAGCGTGGCCGTGGGCCAGCACGATGGCGGCGCGCCCGCCTGGAATAAACCAACCGCGGAGGCGCAGGCCGTCGGCGCTGGGGAACTCCACCCGCTCGTAGCGCAGCCCGTACTGGGCGGGCGTAACCTGGTCCAGGGACCGCCGGGGGTAGACCACAGTGCGAGCCGCCTGGAGAGAGAGGCCCGCCACCAGCACCACCGTTGCGATGGCGCACACCAGCAGGAAAAAGGCGCCCAGGCGGTGTAGGCGAGTGCCCAGGGACGTCCGTGTGTCGAAGTGGAGGAGGGAGGCCATGATGAGACCTCTCCGGATAGGTGGAAGCGAGAGCCGGAGTGCGCCTAGGGCTTGCTTTCCAGCATAAGGGTCACCGGGCCGTCGTTCTCCAGGCTCACCAGCATGTGCGCCCCGAAGCGGCCGGAGGCCACGTGGAGGCCCGCGGCCCGCAGAGCGGCGCAGAACGCCTCCACCAGCGGCTGGGCCGCCTCCGGCGGCGCCGCGCCGGTGAAGCTGGGACGGCGCCCCCGGCGGGTATCGGCCAGCAGGGTGAACTGGCTGACCACCAGCACCGCGCCGCCGGCATCCAGCACGGAGCGGTTAAAGCGCCCGGCGCCGTCGGGAAAGATGCGGAGCTGCGCCGTCTTCTCCGCCAGGACGGTGGCGTCCGCCTGAGTGTCGCCCTGGGCCACGCCCAGGAGCACCAGCAGCCCCGGGCCGATGGCTCCCACCGTCGCGCCCTCCACGGTCACCTGGGCCCGCTGCACCCGCTGGAGCAGCGCCTTCACGGCAACTGCTCTGGCCCAGCAGGCTTCCGGTAAGCTAGCTTGCGCTCGTCCTGAGCCTGCCCGCCCTGAGTTTTGCCGAAGGGTCGAAGAACGAGCCGCTCATGGTTCCTTTCGGCAAGCTCAGGGTAAACTCGGCTCACCATGAGCGATTCCTCAGCCCCGCCCTAGTGGGGATGGTCGTGGCCAGCGCTATCGGTACCGGAGGAAGCTGCGGCTGCGCCAGCCTCGGCCGGCGGCGCGGCGGCGTCCTGGTCCTTGCCGTCGGCGCTGTCCTCGCTGGGTTTGCTGCCGTTACTCCCGTCGGTGGAGGCGCTGCTGCTGGTGGTGGTGCTCCCACGGTGGTCGGTGGAGTACCAGCCGCTCCCTCTAAAGACCACCCCCACGGCATGGATCACCCGCTGCGCGCCGCCCTGGCACACAGGGCAATGGGTAAGGGCTGGCTCGTGGAAACCCTGCCGCGCCTCAAAGCGGTGGCTACAGACGGTGCAACGGTATTCGTAGGTCGGCATGCTCCTTACTTCCTACTATAGAATAGCGAGAATTTTCGGAGGTCGTGGGTCGGTTATCAATCGCCTCCTGCCGGGCGCACCTGGATCTTGGATGCGGCGCGGATGCCGAGCACCACCTCGTCCTGGCCCCGCCGCACGGTGAGGGTGCCCGCCCCTGGGAGCTGCTCCACCATGGTGACCAGGGTCCCCGGCAAGATCTGATGCTGCCAGAGGTACTTCAGCAGCTTCTGATCCACCTCGGCGTGCTCCAGGAGGCGCTCCACCTCCACGGCCTCTCCCGGCGCCACCTGGTCCAGGCTCAGCCCGCAGAAGCCGGGGCTGGGCCAGTTGCCTGGGATGGGGTTGCCGTGGGGACAGGTCCTGGGGTGACCCATCATGGCCGAGAGACGGTCGGCCACCTCCTGAGAGAAGGCATGTTCCAGCCTGTGGGCCTCCACATCGGCGTCGGCCCAGTCCAGTGCCAGCACGTCGGTGAGCCACCGTTCCGCAAGACGGTGGCGGCGGATGAGCCCTTCGGCCCGCTCCCATCCCTGGGGCGTGAGCACGATGGTGCGGTGGTCGTCCATAACCACCATGCCCCGCTGCTCCAGACGGCGGAGGGCTTCGGTGACCGAGGGCGCACGCACACCCAGGAGGTCGGCGACCCGCGCCCCTATGACACTGATTCCTTCCACCTCCAGGATGTAGACAGCTTCCAAGTACTCGTCCAACCCGTGGGCCGACGGCAATGAGTCTCCCCTTTTCCGGCGCTCCCTACTTGACAGGCCGAGGGTTCCGCAGTAGGATTAGTTAGGTAGACCTAACAAAGATTGTTAGTCATACCTTATGCGCCCTGCGGATGCGGATCTCGCCTCCACAGAGCACTCTTGTTGACTATACGGTACTGGCGCGGCCATGTAAAGGCGCTGGAGAGCGCAGAGTGTTTAATAACTCCCCACTGCAGGCTGAAGCCCGCAGCATAGCCGCTCAGAATGCCTCAGGCTTGAGCCTGAGGTGGCAGGTTGATAAACGCTCTCTGGAGAGCGCCGGTGCGCGCCGTGGGGAAGGAGACCTTTGATGAAGATGTTGTTATCGGCTGCCCTCGCCCTTATGGTCGGCGCCCTGGCAGTGGCCTGCTCTCCCGCTGCCGCCCCAGCGGACAGCGCCGGGAGGCTCCCCGGGAAGAAGCTGGTCATTGCGGTGCAGCCCACGGCCACGCCCGAGACCCTCTCTGCGGACGCCAAGGACATCGAGCAGTTCCTGGAGAAGAAGCTGGGCGTGGACGTGGAGATCGTCTTTCCCACCACCTTCGCCGGCGTCATCGAGGCGCTGCGGTTCGGCCACGCCCAGGCCGCCTTCATGAGCGCCTGGCCTGCGGCCCTGGCCCAGAAACACGCCGGCGCCCAGGTGGTGCTGGCCGAGGTGCGGGAGGTGGTCATCGAGGACAAGAAGGTGGAAGAGCCCTTCTACTACTCCTATTGGGTGGTCCGCAAGGACAGCCCCTTCACCAGCCTCGCGGAACTGAAGGGGCAAAAGGTGAGCCTGCCCAGCCCGCTTTCGACTTCTGGCTACGTGGCCCCCCTGGCCCGGCTGGTGGAGCTGGGCTTGATCCGCCCAGAGGGGAAGGAGGCCGACCCCAAGCAGTTCTTCGGCGAGGTGGCCCTCTCCGGCGGCTACGCCCAGAGCTGGGAGGCCCTGAAGAGCGGCCAGGTGGAGGCGGCGGTCATCGCAGGCGACGTGGCGGAGAAGCTCTACCGAGAGGTGCTGGACAATACTCGGGTGGTGGAGAAGCAGGGGCCCATCCCTTCGCACGCCGTGGTCTTCAGCAAGGACCTGGCGGACCCCCTGCGTTCGCAGCTCCACAGCGCCCTCTTGGAGCTGGGCAACCCCGACCAGCGGGCCCTGATGCGCAAGTTCATCTCCGGCATCTTCGTGGGCTTCAAGCCCGCCACCAACGAGGAGCACTTGGCCTCCCTCAACCGCTACCTGGGGCTGACTCAGTTCCAGTTTGTGGAGCGGCTCCGCTGACGGGACGCGCCGTGGCGCTCCCCTCCCGTGATGGCCGAGCCGCGCGCCTCGGGCCAAGACGGACCTGTGAGTGACCAGGGGTCCCTGGCGGTGGAGACCAGAGACCTCTGGTTTTCCTTCAGCGGCGGAGGCCCGGTGCTCCGGGGGGTAGACCTGGACGCCGCAAGGGGCCAGGTGACTGTGGTGCTGGGGGCCAGCGGCAGCGGGAAGACCACCCTCCTCAAGCTCCTCAAGGGCCTTCTGGCGCCCCAGCGGGGATCCATCCGGGTGCTGGGGCGGACCACCAGCCCGGGCGGTCGCGGCATCCGGCTGGACGCCGCAGTGGCCTATATCCCTCAGAACCTGGGCCTGGTGCGCAACCTCACGGTGCTGGAAAACACCCTCACCGGCGCGCTGGGCCGGATGGGCGCGCTGCCGGCCCTGCTCATGGCGTTCCCTCCGGAGTGGATCAAGGAAGCGACGGGTTTCCTGGAGCGGCTGGGCATTGCGCACAAGCTAGAGGAGAAGGTCTATAACCTGAGCGGCGGCGAGCGGCAGCGGGTTGCCATAGCCCGGGCGTTGATGCAGCGCCCGCAGCTCCTGCTGGCGGACGAGTTTGTCTCTCAGCTCGATCCCGTGACCACCGTCTCCATCATGGACAGCGTCCGGGAGACGGTGGTCACGGGGCTGACCGTCATCATGACCACCCACGAGCTGGACGTGGTTGCCCGCTACGCGGACCACGTGGCCGTGCTGCGGGACGGCCAGAAGGTCCTGGACCTCCCGGCGGCCGAGGTGAATCCCCGGCTCCTGAGCCAGGTGATCAAGGTATGAACCGCAGCTCCCTGGGTGCCCGTCTGGCGCCGCTGCTCCTGGTGGGGTTGCTGGCCGTCTCTCTGGCCAACGTGGGGCTGCTGGACCCCCAGCGCCTGGGTAGAGGCGTGATGAACATCGGCGTGTTCACCAGCGCCATGTTTCCGCCCAACCTTGGTGTGTTGGAGACCGTGGCCCTGGCCATCCTGGAGACCCTCCAGATCGCCTTTGTGGGCACCGTGGTAGGCGCGGCCCTGGGCCTACCGCTGGCGCTGCTGGCCACCCAAACCCTCTTTGGGCCGTGGCTCACCGGGGGCGTCCGCCTGGTGCTGGCCATCGTCCGCACCATCCCGGCCCTGCTGTGGGGCATCATCTTTGTGGTGGCCCTGGGCCTGGGGCCGGGCGCGGGCAGCCTGGGGGTGGGGCTCTACTCCCTGGGGTATCTGGGCAAGCTCTTCTACGAGATCTTCGAGGGGGTGGACGCGGAGGTGCTGGAGGCCGTGCGCAGTGTCGGCTGCAGCCGGGTGCAACTCGCCCGCTTTGCCCTCCTGCCCGAGGCTGCCAACAACCTGCTGGCCCAGCTCCTCTTCATGTTCGAGTACAACGTGCGGGCCTCGTCTATCATGGGCTTCGTGGGCGCCGGCGGGATCGGCTACTACATGCTGGGGTACATCCAGCTCCTGCGCTACGACGCCCTCCTCACCTCCATCCTGGTCACGCTGGTGGTGGTGATCGCTATCGACTACGGCAGCGCCCGCCTCCGACGCCTCTACCTGCCGGAGACCCGGCGGCTCTCCTAGCGGCCCCGGGGTCGTTGCGAGCCCGGCAGGGCCGGGGCAACCTGGGGGAGGAAGAGCGATGCCCCGCCAGTTCTATGTCTACATCCTGACCAACCGCACCAATCACGTGCTCTATACGGGAGTGACCGACGACCTGGTCCGACGGGTGACCGAGCATCGGGAGAAGCTCGTAGAGGGGTTCACCAAGCGGTACCGAGTCGATAAGTTGGTCTACTACGAGGTCTGCGATGACCCGTATACGGCGATAGTCCGGGAAAAGCAGATCAAGGCAGGGTCTCGGGCGGACAAGGAGCGATTGGTTGAGAGCATGAACCGGGAATGGACGGACCTCTACCGCACGCTGTGAGCCTCCCCGCCCGGATTGCTTCGTCGCCTGCGGCTCCTCGCAAAGACCGGAGAAGGGCGGGCCTCTGCGCTATAAGGAGCTGCTGCGGGAGTAGGCCTCGGGGTCGTTGCGAGCCCCGCAGGGCCGCGGCAACCTGGGGAGGGACGAACCGAAGACCATGCGCGAGTCCCGGTGGGCTGAAACCAGCCCTCTAGCGGTCCGGGCAGATGTCGCCAGCAGGACGCACCAGCACCCGGGAAGCAGCCCGCAGCCCCAGCACCACGGAGCCTCCCTCCCGCTGGACCCGCAGGGTGCCCGCCCAGGGAGCGCTCTCCTCCACTGTGAGCGCCAGGCCCGGCCGCAGACCCTCCTGCCACAGGTAGTCCATCAGCTTGGCATCGGTATCGCCCATGTCGAAGACTCGCTCCACTACCAGCGGCTGGCCCGCCGGCGCCTTGTCCAGCTCGGTGCAGGCCACCGCGTCGGCAAAGGCGTTGCCGGGGATGGGATTGCCGTGGGGACAGGTGGCAGGATTACCCAGGACCCGGGAGAGGTGGAGGATGGTCTGCTCTGACATCACGTGGTCCAGGCGGCAGGCCTCCTCCTGGGCGTGGGCCCAGCTCAGCCCCAGCACGTCGATGAGCCAGCGCTCCGTCAGCCGGTGGCGGCGGACCAGGTACGCGGCCCGCTCCAGGCCCCGAGGCGTCAGCGTGATCTCCTTGCGGTTCCCCAGGGCCACGTAGCCCTCCCGGGCCAGCCGCCGCAGGGTCTCGGTGACCGTGGGTGGCGTGACGCCCATGTACTCGGCAAGGCGCGCCGAAATAATCGCCTTGCCTTCCGTGTGGCAGGCGTACAGAACCTCCATGTACTCTTCGGAGCGGTCGACCTCTGCCATGAGTCCTGCCCTGGGTCTCTGCCCAGTATAGAACCCACGGAGACCGCCGTAAACGGCGCCTCTTCGGAGAAAGCTGAACACAGATCATCGGGCTTGCAACCAGACCATGCCGCCGTTTGTTGAGCCTACCTCCGGCTCAGGCAACGCCGCGGTGAGCTATGCGCGGTCTCCCCACCGACATTCGTCTTCACTCTGAGGACAGGCTCCTAGACTTCCTAACGGCTTCCACCTATACTGAAAAGCGAAGTCTTGGACAATCGACGGGTTCCAGGGAGGACGCACTGATGACACGCATCCGCATCGGATGAGTGGAGTTGCCGTGGAGGCTATTCCCTATTTGCGTGTCGCGACTCGCGCCAGCCACCCCAGGAAGCGCACCTAGTCACTAACCCTCCTTCATAGCAGTTCCATTCGTCGCCGCATCAAGAGCGGCGTTTTTGTTTGCCCGTGAGCTGGAGAAGGAGGTTCCTGTGTCTAGTCATGTTCCCCACCTCTCCCATATCCGTTACACCCAGAACTTTCTCAAGAGCGACCAGCTCGTAGATCTCCTGCTGGACCGATCCAGCATCGGCCCTGACGACCTCGTCCTAGAGATCGGTCCCGGTAAGGGCCAGATCACCCGTCGCCTAGCCGCGCGTTGCAGGTGCCTCATCGCCGTCGAGATGGACGAGGACCTCGTCGCGTATCTGCGGGAGCGGCTCGGCACCATGCCCAACGTGGTCCTGTACCTGGGAGACGCCCTAACCTTTCCACTGCCCGCAGGACCATACAAGGTGTTCTCAAGTATCCCCTTCAACATCACCGCTCCGCTCATCTCCAAGCTTACTAGCGCCCCCCACCTTCCTGATGACCTGTACCTGGTTATCCAGCGGGAGGCGGCGGAGCGGGTGCTAGGCGTCCCCTCTGAAACGCTCTTCGCGCTGTCCATCAAACCATGGTTCGAACCCAGCTTGGTGCACCGGTTCTCTCCGCAGGATTTTGACCCACCACCTCGGGTAGAGGTTGTTATGCTCCGCCTGCAGAAGCGTGGCCCACCGCTCATCTCCGAACAGGAAGCCGATCTCTTCCGGGACTTTGCGACGTACTGCTTCAGGAACAAAGGAGCTTTGAGCAGCCTCTTTCGACACACCTTCGGGAAGTTCGAGAGCAAACATCTGGCAGGCCAGGTGGGACTACAGATGCAACGAGGCCCCGCCAGCATTCGTTTCGAACAGTGGGTGCGGGTCTTCCGTCTTTTTATCCACGACGCCGACCGCAGATCTCTACAGCACATCTCCGGGGCGGCAGCTCATCTCCAACGGGAACAGCAACCTTGGCTAAGCGCCATCGCACCTCGGCGCGAAAAAGCACTATTCGCCGGAAGTTATAGTGATTACAGCTACCGACTGTCCCTTGTAGTGGTCGTCTATGAGGTGACTAACTTGAACAGTATGACCTTGCCCGCTACGTTCCTCAAGTTTACGTGAACAACCATACAGCGGTGCAATGCCGACAGGAACTAATGTTTTTGACGCCAGCACTGCTGGAATATCCTGTTCCCTCAGCCAACTGGGAGGGTATAAAGCCCGGTGCTATACTGGGTGGCGAAGGCTAGCCGGGCGACCGCTAGCCGTTTAGGTGTTGTCCCCGACACCATTGAGACCGTTTCTTGACTCCGCACTGCAGGCTGATGGTATTGCAATATATAAGAGTACATAGTAGTATGCTCCTGAGACTGTCTTGGCAGGAGTGTACTATGG
>JACPQN010000075.1 GCA_016190485.1 Chloroflexota bacterium | reverse complement strand
GGTTCCGCTCGAACTCCGGGTCGGCCGCGCTGGCCAGCTCGATGAGACACCCGCCCATGCCGACGCTGCGCTGCCACCCGTTCATGTTGCCCGTGGCCCGGTATCCCAGGGGGCTTCTGCCGCCGCCGCCCGTGGGCCGGGGGTAGCCGCTGGCATTGGAGTAGAGCTCGGCCAGCTCGCCGCTCAGCCCCTCTCCACCCCCAAACATAAACCCGCCTACGCTGTGGTAGTTGATGGTGAACTGGGGCCAGACCCTCCACAGCCAGTTGCCCAGTGCCGCCGTCTCCTGCTCCGAGAAGGGTTCCGGGCCACCCAGGCCGGGCCGGTAGCGCCCGTTGGAATCATAGGCGTCGCTCTGCCAGTCGGGGCTGCCCCAGTTGCGGTTAGGGTCCACCTCGCTCCGATACTGCCGGCTACCCAGGACCAAGCCATCGGGGTTGCCCTTGGGCAGGACATGCACGGTGACGTTGGGCGGTATCTCCTGGGGGTTCTCGGCCAGATGGTTCATGAGCAGGTGCGCCAGCTCCGTGGTGTTGGCCTCGGGTCCTCCGTGCTGGCCGCCCAGGATCAAGAGACGCAGGGGACCTTCCCCGTAACGATGGACGCTCAGGGGCAGTCCTCCCTGGGACCACCCGATGATGGACGCCTCGCCGGCCTGGGGGAACGAGGGCGCCTTCAGCCCCAGTCCGCTGGCGGCGCACCAGGCGACGGCCAGGGACCGGAGAAAGGTGCGCCGGGAGAGGTGCTTATGGTCCGGCATGGACGGCGCTCCTTTCTGTGCTGGCCTCCAGACTTGGCCACGGTTTGGTTGGGGGCTTCATGGCAGACAGCAGGACGGTTCTCCCCCGCTGGGCGAAGTAGGGCACGCGGCGGAACAGCTGGTGGCCCACCACACCAAACCCCCGCAGCCAACGCCTGCGGGACAGATAGGGAAAGATGGTGTAGCAGCACTCGACGGCGAGCCCGGCCTGCTCGGCGGCGCTGCGGAGCTCCTGAGGGGAGAACACGTGGTCATGGTCCTCGTCAGCAAAATGAGCCGGGTCGGGGTAATCCGCGTTGGGGGTCGCCAGGGCGAGCCATCCTCCGGGCTTCAACACGCGGCGCCACTCCTGCATGGCCGTGTTCACATCTGAGATATGCTCCAGAACGTGCTGGCCGAGGATGGCGTCCAGCGTGTCAGCTTGGAAGGGTAGCTCGGGGCCTGCTGCCACTCGCACGAGCTGGGCGTGCCTGACCCGGTGCCGGGCAAGCTCTAGTCCGAGGGCCAGGGGGTCTATCCCTACGGCGCGGGCGCCACGGGCGCCGAGTAATCGCAGCAGTCCGCCGGCGCCGCAGCCAATCTCTAGGACTAGCGATCCCCTGCGCACGTGGGCCAGCCGCATCAGGTGTGCCGCTTCAATGCGCCAGTCGCGCCAGGTTTCCCGAGTGGTGAAGTAGCCGCTGGAGTAGGACATGTCCCTGTGGGCGGCGTATAGCGTTCTGGGGTCTACCGGCCGTGGAACACCGGCTCCCGCTTCTCCATGAAGGCCGTGGCCCCCTCCCGGAAGTCCTCGGTGAGGTGGAGCTTGAGGCCCTGGCTGTACAGCCCGGCGACGCGGGACATCTCGCCCACGTACCAGCGCACCATCCGCACGCTGGCGCGCACCGAGAGGGGCGGGTTCTTGAGGATCTCCTCGGCCAGCTCCTCCGCGGTGGAGAGCAGCTTGTCCTGGGGGACGACGCGGTTGAACATGCCGTGCTGCAAGGCCTCCTCCGCGGTGAAGACCCGGCCGGTGATGGCCAGCTCGTTGGCAAAGCGGTCGCCGGTCCAGAACCAGGCGCTCACCCAGAGGCCAGCGCCGCCGAGGCCCCGGCGCACCTCGGTGAGCTGGCAGCGGGTGCCTTCGGCGGCCACCACCAGGTCGCAGGCCTGGGTCAGCAGCGCCAGCCCGGCGCCGTAGGCATAGCCGTGGATCGCGGCGATGACGGGTTTCCAGTTGACGGTCTCGCGCAGGCCGCCCCCGCGGGTGTTGCGGCCGCCGGGGCCGCCCAGGCGGATCAGCTCCTCCCGTGGTCGGAGTTGGCGCTGCCGCACGTCGGCGCCGGAACAGAAGGCGCGCCCGGCGCCGGAGAGAATGGCCACGTGGGCCTCCGGATCGGCGTCGAACTCGAACCACGCCTCGTTGATCTCCTCCGCCATCTGGTCGTTGAAGGCGTTGAGGATGTGGGGGCGGTTGAGGGTGACGTAGACGATCTTCCCCCGCTTTTCGTAGAGGATGGTCTCGAATGTGGGCATGGCGTCCCCTCCTTCCAGACTGGACGGTGGCTCTGGGTTGCAGGCTAGTCGGCCCGCGGCAGACCCAGCCCCCGGGTGGCGATGATGGTCCGCTGAATCTCGGAGGTGCCCGCGCCGAAGAGGTTGGCCAGCGAGCTCAGGTACTCGAAGGTGTACTTGCCGGCCAATTGGGCGTGGCGGGAGCCTTTGTGAATCTGCCCGTAGAGCCCCAGGATGTTCATGGCCACGTTCTGGATACGGAGGGAGAGCTCGGTCCCGAAGACCTTGACGGTGGAGGCCTCGTTGCCGAAGGGCTTGCCCTGGTGCTGCAAGGAGGCCACCCGGTAGGACATGTAGCGGGCCACCTCGATCTCGATGGCGGTCTGCGCCAGCTTGGAGCGGACGGAGGGATCCTTGGCCAGGGTGTGGCCATTGCGGCGGGTGCTCTTGGCGTAATCCACCAGCTCTTCCAGGATCCGCTTGGCGCCCGCGGCGCGATTGGCGCCGGAGCGCTCGAACTCCAGAGACACAGCCATCTGGTACCAGCCGCGGTTCTCCTCGCCCACCAGGTTCTCTTTGGGGATGCGCATGTCGTCGAAGAAGACCTCGGCGGAGTTGGCGTATCCCCCCATGGTCTTCATAGGGCGGACCGTGAGGCCAGGGGTCTTCATGTCCACCACAAAGAGGGAGATGCCCCGGTGCTTGGGCGCGCTGGTGTCGGTGCGGGCGGCCAGCCAGCCCCAGTTGGCCTTGTCGGCGCCGCCGTTGAAGATCTTCTGGCCGTTGACAACGTAGTCGTCGCCGTCCCGCAGGGCGGTGGTCTGCAAGGCCGCCAGGTCAGAGCCGGCGCCGGGCTCGGTGTACAGCACGCAGAAGTCGGCCTCGGCGCCGGTGATCATGGGCAGATACTTCTTCTTCTGCTCCTCGTTGCCATGGAGGAGGATGGCGGGGCCCACGGTAATGATGCCCAGGCCGCCTCCCGGCGCTTTGAAGTAGGCCGACTCTTCGGAGAAGATCATCTGCTGAAACACCGTGGCGCCCTGGCCGCCGTACTCCTTGGGCCACGCCATGGCCAGCCAGCCGTTGGCGGCCAGCTTCTTTTTGAAGGCCTGGGAAAACTCGTAGTACTCCGGCCTTTCCCGCACGTCCTGGACCTCGTCCCACCAGGGTGGAAGCTCGGTCTTCAGGAAGGTGCGGACCTGGTTGCGGAAGGCCTCGTCCTCGGGCGTGAACAGATAATCCATGGGTCGTGCTCCTCGATCATGTGCTCGGTTGACGTCCCACCACGGTTGCGAGGGCCGTTGATAGTTCCGAGCGTTTCTCGCCAACTCTACCCGCAGACTGTGCCGGAGGTCAACTGGGAGCGCGGGCGCGGGGCGACGGTGGCGAGACTCTCGGCCGGCGGAGGATGAGCTGGTTTCGCGCGTCTTTGAGACATGTCGGTCGAGATTGCATGCCGCGCAGCGCGCGAGGTAGTATGGGCAGCGATTCGGCGTGTCGCCAGCAAGGAGACGCTATGGACTACCGGGGACCGCTTTCCGGCATTCGCGTCGTAGACTTTTCCTGGATTGTGGCCGGGCCCCAGGCCACTCGCATCCTGGCGGACTTCGGCGCCCAGGTGATTCGGGTAGAGTACGAAGGTCGCATCGACTCCATCCGCATGGGCAATCCCTCTCCCGGGTCCGCTTCGGGCAGCCCCAATGCCAGTGGGATGTTCAATAACCTCAACCGCAACAAGCTGAGCATCACCCTCAATGCGGTCCACCCCATGGGCCTGGAGCTGGTCAAGCGCCTTATCTCCGTCTCCGATGTGGTGATCGAGAACTTTCGCGCCCACGTCATGGAGTCCTGGGGGCTGGGCTACGAGGAGATGGCCAAGATCCGCCCCGATATTATCTACGTCGCCATGTCGGGATTTGGGCACACGGGGCGCCACAAGATGTACAGCACCTGGGGCCCCACGGCCCAGGCCCTCTCCGGTCTCACCTACATGTCGGGTCTGCCCGGCGTGCCCTCTGCCGGCTGGGGCTACTCCTACATGGACCACACCGCGGGCTACTACGGCGCCGCGGCCATTCTCATGGCGTTGCACCACCGGGAGCGTACTGGGGAGGGGCAGTTCATCGATATCTCCCAGGTGGAGTGCGGCATGGTGCTCACCGGGCCCGCCATCCTGGACTACTCCGTCAATGGCCGTCCCTACCGGCGGCCGGGCAACCCTCCAGGGAACCACAGCACGCACCCCGCCACCGCGCCCCACTCAACCTACCGGTGCGCGGGGGAAGACCGTTGGATCGCCATCTCCGTCTTTACGGAT
Organism: Chloroflexota bacterium; assembly: GCA_016190485.1. Taxonomy (GTDB): domain Bacteria; phylum Chloroflexota; class Dehalococcoidia; order SHYD01; family SHYD01; genus JACPQN01. Next base: position 27,839 of record JACPQN010000075.1, on the reverse strand, counting down.
ACGCAGTGGGCAGCCCTGTGCCAGGCCATGGGCAACCCCGCCTGGTGCCGGGAGGAGCGCTTCGCCAGCCGCACCGCCCGGGTGGAGCATCAGGCGGAGCTGGACCATCTGGTGGGCGAGTGGACGGCCCATCAGGATGCTCGGGAGCTCACCCACCGGCTCCAGGCGTTGGAGGTACCGGCTGGCCTGGTGCAGAACGCCAGAGACCGGGTGGAGGATGACCCCCAGCTACGCTACCGGCAGTTCTACCCGGAGCTGGACCATCCGGAGCTGGGCCCCCACAAGTTCGAAGGGCTGCCGGTCCACCTCTCGGAGACCCCCGGCTCTCTGCGACAGGCGGCCCCGCTCCTGGGGCAGGACACGGATGTGGTGCTGCGGGAGATCCTGGGGCTCTCCGACGCCGAGGTGGCGGAACTGGCTGAGGCCGCGGTGTTCTAGGAGATCTTGAAAAGTCGCTCATGGTGAGCCTGTCGAACCATGAGTGGCTCGTCCTTCGACAGGCTCAGGACGAGCGGAAGCTGCCTTTTCCGCACACTGCTTGGAGCGAGCGCCATGACGAGTGACACGGCGAACCTGGGACCCCTGGTCGGCCTGCGGGTGCTTGAGCTGGCCGACGAAAAGGGCCACTACTGCGGCAAGCTCCTGGCCGACATGGGCGCAGACGTGATCAAGATCGAGCCGCCAGCGGGCGACGCGGCCCGCCGCGTGGGCCCCTTTGTGCACGACGCGCCCCACCCTGATCGCAGCCTCTTCTTCTGGCACTACAACACCAGCAAGCGGGGGGTGACCCTCAACCTGGAGACTCCAGAAGGTCGGGACCTGTTCCGCCGGCTGGCGCGCGGCGCCGATATGGTTCTGGAGACGCTGGCGCCCGGCTACCTGCCGGGCCTGCGCCTGGGCTACCGGGAGCTATCGGCGGAGAACCCCGGGCTCATCATGACTTCCCTCACGCCCTTCGGCCAGACGGGGCCGTACCGGGACTTCGTCACCTCGGACCTGGTGAGCCTGGCCATGGGGGGCCCGATGGCGAGCTGTGGCTATGACGACATCGCTGGCGCGCCGCCCATCCGGGGCGAGGGCCACCAGGCCTACCAGACCGGCAGCCACTACGCCTTCGTGGGCGCCCTGGTTGCCCTCTACTGGCGGGACCTGACGGGCCAGGGCCAGTACATCGACGCCTCCATCCACGAGGCCTGCTCCTGCACCACCGAGGGGGCCTTCCCTAGCTGGGTCTACAGCGGCCGGGTGGTCATCCGCCAGACCGGGCGTCACGCCTCCATGGACCCCAGCCAGCCCTGGCAGTTCCTGTGCAAGGACGGGCGGTATGTGAACCTCATCGGCGGCGTGCCGCGCGACCAGCGGCAGTGGCAGGCGCTGCTCCGTTGGATGGACAGCAAGGGGATGGCCGAAGACCTGATGGACGAGAAGTACCAGGAGGTCTTTCGTCGCCGCACCCTGGGCCGCCAGGACCCCCTGTCTCACCACGTGAACGAGGTGCTCACCCGCTTCTTCGGCAACCTGCCGGCGGAGGAGGTCTACCACGGCGCGCAGGCGTGTTTCATGCCCATGGGCATCGTCCGCTCGCCGGAGGAGACCCTGGATGACCCCCATTTCGCGGAGGACCGGGCCTTCTTCTCCCAGTTGGAGCACGAGGAGCTGGGCCGCGCGGTGACCTATCCCGGTCGGCCCTACATCTTTCAGAAGACCCCCTGGCAGCTCCGCCGCCGGGCGCCGCGCCTGGGCGAGCATAACGAAGAGGTCTACTGCGGTGAGCTGGGGCTGTCCAAGGAGCGACTGACGCTCCTGGCGGAGTGCGGCGTGATCTAGGAGGTGGCCATGGCAGGTGGGCAGGTCTTCTCTGGCCTCCGAATCATAGACTTTAGCTGGTGGGTAGCGGGACCGCACGCGACCCGTATTCTGGCGGACTTCGGGGCAGAAGTCATCAAGATCGAGACGAAGACCCCGCACGTGTACCGCATGAACGGGCCCTGGCGCAAGCACGGAATCGCCCTGGCAAACCAGTCCCAGGTGGACAGCCCTAACCTCAGCGGGACGTTTAACAACCAGAACCGCAACAAGCTGGGCATGGCCCTCGACGTCAAGGACCCCCGTGGGATGGCCCACCTCCGCAGCCTCATCGCCCTGTCCGACGTGGTGATCGAAAACTTCAGCTCGCGGGTGATGGAGAGCTGGGGGTTGGGCTATGACCAGCTTCGGGCGCTCAACCCCGCCATCATCTACGTGAGCCTGGCGGGCATGGGCCACTGGGGCCGGGACCGGGACATCCAGACCATGGGGCCCATCGTTCAGGCGTTGTCCGGCCTTACCTGGATGTCCGGCTTCCCCGACCTTCCTCCCGCGGGCTGGGGCTACTCGTACATGGATCATCTGGGTGGCTATGCCGCGGCGACAGCCATCGTGTCGGCGCTCTATTACCGCGAGCAGACCGGCCAGGGCCAGTGGGTCGACATCTCCCAGACCGAGGTCGGCAATACGCTGCTGGGCGCCGAGGTGCTGGAGTACACTGTAACGGGCAATACCCGCACCCGGAACGGCAACCGCCTGGAACATCCGGCGGCGGCGCCCCACGGGGCCTATCGCTGCGCCGGAGACGACCGCTGGATCGCGATCTCCGTGTTCAACGACCAGGAGTGGCAGGCGCTCTGCGAAGCCATGGGCCAGCCGGAGTGGACCCGCGACCCCCGCTTTGCTACCCCTTCGGGGCGCGTGGCCCACCAGGACGACCTGGACCGCTTTCTGGAGGGATGGACCTGCTCGCAGGAAGACTATGCCCTGATGGAGTTGTTGCAGGGCCACGGCATCGCAGCCGGCGTAGTGCAGAACGGGGTAGACCGTTTCCTGCGAGACCCCCAGCTCAAGGAGCGGGGCATGTTTGTGACAGTAGAGCACCCAGAAATGGGCACGTCTCCCGTGGAGGCGGTACCCATCCGTCTTCCCGAAGCACCGGCGACCTACCGGCGTGGCGCTCCGCTGCTGGGCGAGCATAGCGCCGAAGTCCTCTCCCGGGTGCTGGGGCTGACCCCGGAGGAGATTGGAATGCTGGCCCAGGACGGCGTTATTTAGCCCGGAGAAGGAGCAATGAATCCTCGACAGACCGTCGGGCCACTCACGGGACTGCGAGTCGTGGAGCTGGCCGACGAAAAGCTCCAATACTGCGGCAAGCTCTTCGCCGACCTGGGCGCCGATGTCATCAAGATCGAGCAGCCTGGTGGCGACCCCGCCCGCCGGATCGGGCCGTTTTACGGCGGTGTCCCCCACCCGGACCGCAGCATCCCCTTCTGGTACGACAACACCAGCAAACGCGGCATCACCTTGAACCTGGCCGCCTCGGACGCGCAGCGCCTCTTTCGGTCCCTGATCCAGCGGAGCGATGTGCTCCTGGAGGCCAGGCCACCCGGGTACCTCCCGGGCCTGGGGCTGGGGTATGAGGAGCTGTCGCAGGAGCATCCCCGACTGGTGATGACCTCGCTCACCCCCTTCGGCCAGCACGGCCCCTGGAAGGACCTGAAGATCTCCGAGCTGGTGAGCATGGCCCTGGGCGGCCCCATGGCCTCCTGCGGCTATGACGACCATAGTGTTCCGCCGGTGAGAGGCGGCGGCGGACAGGGGTGGCACGTCGCTGGCCACTACGCCTTTCTGGGCACCATGATGGCGGTGTTGCGCCGGCAGGCCAGTGGGAGGGGCCAGTGGGTTGACTGCTCTATCCACGAAGCGTTGTCCTGCACCACTGAAGGGGCCGCGGTCGCGGCGATGTACGAGCAGAAGCCGGTGATCCGCCAGACCGGCCGCCATGCAACGGTTACGCCCTCCGCGCCCTCGCAGATCCAGTGCGCCGACGGCCGCTACGTTGCAGGAGTAGGCTGGCTACGAGTAACCGATGCTACCTGGGAGCAGCTCGTGGCCTGGCTGGGCCGGGACGGCATGGCCATGGACCTGGGCGACCCTCGGTATCGGGACGTCGCCGTGCGGGCAGCGGAGGCGGGCCACATCGGTGAGGTGCTGGAGGCCTATTGCCTGACCCACACCGCCGAGGAGGTGTTCAGGGGCGCTCAGGCTCTTGGCCTTACCTGGGGCCTGGTGCGGTCTCCCTACGAAGTCGTTCACGATCCCCATAGCCAGGACCGGGGCTACACGGTAAGGGTGGAGCACGAGGACCTGGGCCAGAGCTTCCAGTACCCTGGGGCGCCCTACGTGTTCGGCGTGAGTCCCTGGGGTGTCCGGCGACGGGCGCCGCACGTCGGGGAGCACAACGAAGAGGTCTACTGTGGTGAGCTGGGGCTACCCAAAGAGCGGCTTACGCTTCTGGCGGAGTACGGCGCCATCTAGTGTCCTGAGTCAGAGATTCGCTTCAGAATGTCATTCTGAGCGGCAGCGAAGCATGCCCTGAGCATGGTCGAAGGGAATCTGGGGTGGGACCGCCACCCCGCCAGATGCTTCACTTTGTTCAGCATGACATTTCAGCCAGTAATTATTCAACGAACTAACGATTCGGGACACTAGATGGGAGCTTCTCGGCAATCGACAAGGAGCCCTCTGTGGGCGAGGTCATAGCGCTCATCCTGGCCGCGGGCTGGGGCACCCGCCTGCTGCCCGTCACCAAGGCGGTGCCCAAAGAGATGTTGCCCCTGGTGGACCGGCCCATCATCCAGTACGCCCTGGAGGAGGCCGTGGCCTCGGGCATCCGCCACGCCGTGGTGGTGACGGCACGGGGCAAAGGCGCCATCGAGGACTACTTCGACCGCCTGCCGGAGCTGGAGCAGCTCCTGGAGCACCGGGGCGAGGCCGAGCGCCTGGCCAGCGTCCGCCGCGTGGTGGAGGGGTGCCAGATCGCCTACGTGCGGCAGCAGGAGCAGCGGGGCATCGCCGACGCGGTCTACGCTGCCCGTTATGCCGTCGGCGCGCGACCCTTCGCCCTCTACTTCCCCGACGACGTCATTCTCGCCGCAACGCCGGTGACCCAGCAGCTCCTGGCGGTCTATCAGCAACACCAGGCCTCGGTGCTGGCGGTGGAGCAGGTCCGTCGGGAGGACGTCCCTCGCTACGGGATGATCGACGCCGAGCCGGTGGGTGAGCGGCTCTTCCGGGTGCGGGGCCTGGTGGAGAAGCCCCGACCGGAGGAGGCGCCCTCGGAGTGGGGCATTGTTGGCCGATATGTCCTGACGCCCGGTATCTTTGCCGCCATCGAGCAGACGCCGCCCGGCGCCAACGGCGAGCTCCAGATCACCGACGCGATCCAGCGGCTGCTGGGGAGTGAGCCGGTGTACGCCCTGGCTTTCACCGGCGACCGCTACGACACCGGCAACCCGGTGGGCTACCTGCGGGCCTCCGTGGCCCTGGCCCTCCAGCGGCCCGACCTGGCGCTCCAGGTGCGGGAGGCCCTGGCGGCGCTGCTGAGGCGGCGATAGGGGTTTTTTGCAGTCATTGTCCAGCAACTCCCCTCTCCCTCTGGGAGAGGGTTAGGCACCGCCCTGAGCTTGTCGAAGGGGTGAGGGCAAAGGGGGCATTTCATGGCTGAGCGTAAACTTCGCATCGGCATCGTCGGGGCCACGCCCGGCGTCGGCTGGGGGCCCCGGGCCCACATTCCCGCGTACCGCGCGTTGCCCGAGGTGGAGCTGACCGCCGTGTGCACGGCCCACCCGGAGACGGCCAGGGCTGCCGCGGAGGAGTTCGGCATCGCAGAGCACTACGCGGACTATCGCGAGCTGGTGCGCTCTCCCTCCGTGGACGCGGTGGCTGTGGTGACTCGGATCGTGCTCCATCACCCCATCACAGCCGCGGCGCTGGAGGCGGGCAAGCACGTCTACACCGAGTGGCCCCTGGGGGTGGACGCCCGCCAGGCAGCCGAGTCCCTTGAGTTGGCTCGGAGTAAGGGGCTGCGCCACATAGTGGGCTTGCAGTCCCGCTTTGCGCCGCCGCTGCTGCGCCTGAAGGAGCTACTGCGGGAGGGCTACATCGGGCGGCCCCTGACCTTTCACATGAGCATGTTCCTGCCGGGCGCGCTTCAGCCCCGGCCCTCGGCCTACGCCTTCATCGCGAAGAAAGAGGCGGGCGCCGGCGCGCTGAGCATCTCCGGCGGCCACGCCATCGACGCCCTCTGCTGGCTGCTGGGGGACATCCAGGCCCTCTCGGCCCAGGTCAGCACGCAGGTCCGGGAATGGACGCTGCCCGACACCGGCCAGCGGGTGGAGGTTACCACCCCCGACAACGTGGGCTTTGTGGCCCACTTTCGCAACGGCGCGGTGGGCACGGTGCAGCTCAGCAACACGGCCACCGCAGGCCCTGGCTTTCGCCTGGAGGTCTACGGCACCGATGGCAAGCTGGGCGCTGCCTCCTCGGGCATGGTGGAGCTGTCGCTGCTCCGCCTGTACGGGGCCAAGCGGGGCGAGCGGGAGCAGGAGATCCCCATTCCCGACCACCTCATCGAGGTGCCGGAGCTACCCCTGGAGAGCCCGGCCTACAACATCGCACAGCTCTTCCGGGGCTTCGTCCGGGCGGTGCGGGAGGGCTACGACCTCTCCCCCACCTTCGCCGACGCCCTCCGTATGCACCAGCTCCTGGAGGCCATCGACCGCTCGTCGCAGACGCAGGGCTGGGTGGAGCCGTAGACTCTGGCTGCGGCGAGGGCCCTCACCCTAACCCGCTCCCAAGGGGAGAGGGACGCTTATCGCCCTACAAACGCAGGCCTGCGCTTCTCCACGAAGGCCCGGGCCGCCTCCCGGTGGTCCTGGGAGAGCATGCTCAGGCTCTCGAAGGCCAGGGAGGTGTCTAGGATCTGGTTCATGCGGTCCCGGATGAGCTTGTTGACGGAGGCCTTGGTCCAGCGGATGGCCAGGGCCGGCCCGTCGGCCAGTTCGTGGGCCAGCTCCTGGGCCGCGGCTAAGGCCTGGCCCTGGGGCACCACCCGGTTGATCAGCCCGATGCGCTCCGCTTCGGCCGCGGGGAGCAGCCGCCCGGTCATGAGCAGCTCCTTGGCCCGGTGCACGCCCACCAGCAGGGGCCAGATCACCGCGCCACCGTCGCCCGCCACCAGGCCCACCCGCACGTGGGTGTCACCGATGCGGGCGTTCTCCGCCGCGATGGTGATGTCACACATCAGCGCGATGGTCGCGCCCAGGCCCACCGCGTCGCCGTTGATGGCCGCGATGACGGGCTGGTTCACCTCCAGCACGTTCTGGATGAGGCGCCGGGCGCCCGGGCGGATGGCGCCACCCCCCACCGCGGGAGACTGGCCGCCGCCCCGCTCGGCCATGCCCTTCACGTCGCCGCCGGCGCAGAAGGCGCGGCCGGCGCCGGTGAGCACCACGGCCCGCACCTCCGGGTCGCCCGCGATGTCACCCCAGAGCTCCTCCAGCCCCTCGTGCATCCCGTCGCCCACCGCGTTGAGCCGCTCGGGCCGGTTGAGGGTCAGGGTGAGCACCCCTCCGTCCATCTCGCTCTTGATGACTGGAAAACGACCGTAGTCCGGCATGGCGACCTCCTCTGTCGGCTGCAAAGACTTCTGACGCGCGCCTATCCTACCCCTTTTCGGGCGCATGTCAAAGCGGGCGGCTAGAGTTTTCCCTTGCCTGGTGGGGGGGTAAAACGTACCCCTGCAACGATTTCGACCCTCCCCTAGCCCCTCCCTGCCAGGGAGGGGAATCTTAGTCCTCCCCCTCTCAGGGGGAGGCTAGGAGGGGGAAAGACGTTCTGAGCTACACACCCAGCGCGTTGAGCCGTCTCCACCCCTGGTGTATACTGCCACCACTCACGACGAGATTGGAGGCGCCAGCATGAAGGCGGTACGGATCCATGAGTTCGGCGACGAGAGTGTCCTGAAGTACGAAGACGCGCCAGACCCTGTGCCCGGCCCCAGGGACGTGCTCATCCGGGTGCGGGCGGCCTCGGTGAACCGGGGCGACCTGGGGCGGCGCGCCGGCGGCCCCACGGCCAATCCGGCGCTGCTGCCCCTCATCATCGGCTGGGACGTCGCGGGCGAGGTGGCGCAGGTGGGCCCGGAGGCCCGCAACGTGCGGGTGGGCCAGCGGGTGGTGGCCCGCCTTGGCGGCGGTGGCTACGCAGAGCTGGCCGCGGCGCCCTGGACCGTCGCGGTCCCCCTGCCCGACGCGGTGAGCTACGAGCAGGCCGCCAGCCTGCCGGTGGTCTTTCTCACCGCGTGGGCCTCGCTGCTGGACACCGCGCGCCTCACCCTGGGAGAGACCGCGCTGGTGCAGGCGGCCAGCAGCGGCGTGGGCATGGCCGGCGTGCAGATCGCCAAGCAGATCGCGGGCGCCACGGTCTTTACCACCGCGGGTACCGACGCGAAAGTGGCCCGGGCCAGGGAGCTGAGCGCGGACGTGGCCATCAACTACACCACTACTGACTTTCTGCCCGAGGTGCTGCTGCTGACGGGAGGGCGAGGCGTGGACGTGGCCCTGGACATGGTGGGCGGTGAGGTCTTCGCCAAGACCCAGCAGGCCCTGGCGGAGGGCGGCCGGCTGGTGTCCGTGGGGCGCAGCAGCGGCCAGGCGCCGCAGGTGGACGCCGCGCTGGCGGAGGCCAAGAAGCAGAAGGTGGTCACCGGCTGGGGGCTCTTTGCCCTGCGGACCCCGGAGCTGGCGGCCCAGGACCTGGCTCGCATCGTCCAGCTTGTGGCAGAGGGCGCCCTGAAAACGGTGATCGACCGCGTCTTTCCCTTGAGCGAGACCGCCGCGGCCCACCGCCACCTGGCTGGCCGGAACCAGTTCGGCAAGGTGATCCTGCGGCCCTAACGCCCAGAGCAGTCCGGCTCCTGCATCCGGCTTTCCCCTGGAGTAAGTCCCATGACCAACAAGTCCCCCGACTATGAACAGTTCCTTGTCCGCCCCAACACCGGCGGCGCTCAAGGGCCGCGCGAGGACTACAGGTACAACTTTGGCACGGTGCTGCCCGGCCCGGACCTGCTGCCCCTGGAGGAGCTGGCCGAGGCGGCGCGCCAGGCCGTGCTCCAACAGGGGCACCTGCTCTCCTTCTACCCGCCACCGCAGGGGCCGGAGGATGCCCGGGCGTTCATTGCCCGCAAGATGCAGGAAGACCGCGGGCTGACGGTCGCGCCGGAGGAGCTGCTGCTGACCAATGGCTCCATGGAGGCCATCCGCCTGGTGCTGGACAACCTGGTCCAGCCGGGCGACGTCATAGTGACGGAGCAGTACCTCTACCAGGGGTCCCTGGCCGCCTTCCGCCGGGCCGGCGCGGAGGTCGTGGGCGTGGAGACCGACGACCAGGGGATGCGCACTGACCGTCTGGCCCAGGCGCTGGATGAACTGCGCGGGCGAGGGAAGAAGCCCAAGTTCATCTATACAATCCCCACCTTCCAGAACCCGGAGGGCACGGTGCTGCCTCCGGAGCGGCGGCGGGATGTGCTGCGCCTGGCCCAAGAGCACGAGACCCTGGTCTACGAGGACGACTGCTACGTCCACGAGCGGCTGGACATCGAGGAGATCCCTGCCACCATCGCCTCGCTGCCGGGCGCACAGGAGTGGGTGATCTACTCGGCTACTTTCTCCAAGATCGTGGGGCCGGGCATCCGCATCGGCTGGCTCACGGCGCCTGCGCCGGTGCTCCAGCGCATCACGAGCTGGAAGCTGAGCGGCGGCAACAACTATCTCTCCACCATGGTGGTGTGCCGCTACCTGGAGCAACACTGGGATGGCCGGCTCAAGGAGCTGAACAGGGCGCTCCGGCAGCGCCGGAACACCATGGCCGCCGCGCTGGACGAGCACTTCGGCCCCCAGGCTAGCTTCCGGCTGCCGGTGGGTGGCATGTTCCTGTGGGTGGGCTTTCCGGAGGCGGTGGACACCGGCGCGCTCCAGGAGAAGGCGGTGGCCGCGGGCGTGCGCTACGTGCCCGGCATCCAGTTCTCTCCCGCCAACGGGGCCAGGAACTATTGCAGGCTTGCCTTCAGCTACGCCGACCCCGGCGCCATCCGGGAGGGCATCGGGGTGCTGGCCAGGCTGCTCTACCGGGAGGGGCTGCTGCCGCGAGGCTAAGCGAGAATGTTTATCAACCCTGTACCCCAGGCTGAAGCCTGGGGCATCCTGAGCGGCTATGCTGCAGGCTTCAGCCTGCAGTGCGGAGTTATTAAACACCCTCGCAAACCTCGCAAGCCTTCGTTGACACGCCGTCTGGTGGGCGGTAAGCTTTGTAGTGCCCCATCCTTCCGCCGAGCCGTCGGCTGCCTGGTCGCATCCAGGTGGGAGACCTTCATGTCCTGACGGGGGTTCGGGGGCGCAATAACCGGATGGACCCGGCCCCTGCGTCGGGCCGTTACATAGCAGGCATTGAGCACATCCACCGTCACCACCGATAGGTCAGAGGGCCAAAGGCCCTCGCGGGGGCTGAAAACCTTCGCCTCTCTCCGGCACCGGGACTTCCGGCTGCTCTGGTTCAGCGTCGCCTTTTCCAGTTCGGGCCAGTGGATGGAGCAGGTGGCCCTGAGCTGGCTGGTGTACGACCTGACGGGCGACCCCCTGGTGCTGGGGCTGGTGAACGGGCTGAAGGCGGTGCCCGCGCTGCTCTCCGGGCCGCTGGGGGGTGTGGCCGCGGACCGGATGGAGCGCAAGCGGCTGATGCTGCTGAGCCAGCTTGCCACGGCGGTGCTGGCCCTGTGGCTGGCCATCCTGATCTTTGCCGACTGGCTCCAGGTGTGGCATCTTTACATCTTCGCGATGCTGACGGGGCTTGCCTGGTCCTTCAATCAGCCTGTGCGCCAGTCTCTGGTGCCCAGCCTGGTGCCGCGGGACGACCTGACCAACGCCATCGCGCTCCAGTCTTCGGCCTTTCAGCTCACTCGCCTTATCGGGCCTGCCGTGGCCGGCTTTATCATCGCCTGGTTCAGCGTGGGCGGGGCCTTCCTGGCCAAAGCTATCGTCTACAGCGGCGTGGTGGCCATGATCCTGATGATGGAGGTGCCGCCCATTCAGCGTCGTGGCCTCGGGGAGTCGGGCTGGACGACGCTGCGGGCCGGCTTTTCCTACATCCGGCGAGAGCGGGACATCCTGAGCCTGATCCTCTGGGCGCTGATCCCCCAGCTCTTCGCCATGCCCTACTTCACCCTGCTGCCGGTGTTCGCCAAGGACGTGCTGGGCGTAGGGCCGGAGGGATTCGGCATCTTGGTAACCTTGCCGGGGGTGGGCGCGATGATCGCGACCCTTACCATCGCATCCGTGGGCGACTTCCGGCGCAAGGGGGTGGTGGTGATGTGGGCGGGCATCGCCCAGGGGCTGGCCATTCTGCTGCTGGCCTCCACCAGCAGGCTGTCGGGGACGCCCGTGTGGGGGTCTATAGGCGCCGGGTTCCTGGGCGCCTCCGCGGTGCTGGCCTTCATCGGCGCCTGCATGATGAGCTACAACACGCTGACCAACACCCTGCTCCAGACCATCACCGTGGATGAGATGCGGGGCCGGGTCATGAGCCTGTACATGCTAGACCAAGGCCTCACACCCCTGGGGACCGCCTGGGCGGGCTTCCTGGCCAGCCTGCCGGCCTTGGGCGCGCCCGGTGCGTACACCATCATGGGCATCACCGTGGTAGTGCTGGCCTCGGGCGCGGCGTTGCGCTTTCCGCACTTGCGGCGGCTGTAGTTGCATGTTCTTGACATAAGACTCGACCGTGCCGCACGCGACCAGCATGCTCCAGGGCGACTCATGGTAGAATGGCCACCAGTTTAGCTCTGTAACCAGCAATCTGTAGCAAATGATAGGGGGTACGCGTGGAATACCGTCAGCTCGGCAAGTCTGGCCTTCAGGTGTCGGCCATCGGCCTTGGGGGCAACACCTTTGGACGGTACGCCGATGAGGCCAAGACCATCGCCATCGTGCAGCAGGCCCTCGACCTGGGGGTCAACTTCATTGACACCGCCAACACCTACAACCGGGGCGCATCGGAAGAGTTTGTCGGGAAGGGAGTGAAGGGCCGGCGGGATCAGGCCATCATCGGCACCAAGGCCGCAGGCGTATGGGGGCAAGGGCCTAACCAGTCCGGGGCATCCCGCCAGCACCTCACGGAGAGCATCCATGCCGGCCTGCGCCGCCTGGACACCGACTACATCGACCTCTTTCAGGTCCATTTCCCCGATCCCAAGACGCCCATCGAGGAGACGCTGCGTGCCCTGGACGACCTGGTGCGCCAGGGCAAGATCCGCTACATCGGGTGCTCCAACTACGCGTCCTGGCAGCTATGTGAGGCCCTGTGGACCAGCCGGGAGCACCACCTGGCGCCCTACGTGTCGGTGCAGCCGCCCTACAACCTGCTGAACCGCGGTATCGAGCGGGAGCTGGTGCCCTTTTGCGAGGCCTACGGCATCGGTATCATCCCCTACAGTCCTCTGGCGGGAGGATTCCTCACGGGGAAGTACCGACCCGGCGAGGCCCCGCCCGAAGGCACTCGGGGCTACAACAACGCCTACTTTGCCCGCACCCTCACCGAGCGCAACTATGAGATCCTGGCCAAGCTGGAGGAGTACGCGGCCCAGCGAGACCACGCCGTGGGCGAGCTGGCCTTTGCGTGGCTGCTGGCCCGCCCCATGGTGAGCACCGTCATCGCCGGCGCCACCAGCCCGGAGCAGGTGGCCGCCAACGCGCAGGCGGGGGAGTGGCGTCTCACCGAGGCGGAGCTGGCAGAACTGGACCAGATCACTCAGCGATGAAGGTCGCGGTGCTGGATGACTACCACGGGGCATTTCTGGAGGCCCCGCCTGTCCTGCGGCTGCGGCAGCGGGCCACAGTAGTGGTGCACACGCGGCAGCTTGCGCTCACGGAGAGGCAGACTGCCCTCGCGGGGGTGGAGGCCATCATTGCCCTGCGAGAACGTACCCGCTTCGACGCCGCCTTCTTCCAGGATGCGTCCGACCTGCGCCTGATCTCCCAGACAGGCGGCGTCGGCCCCCACCTGGACTTGGAGGCCGCCACCAGGGCGGGCGTGCTGGTGGCCACGGCACGGCTGGCCGGCTCCCCCAGCACCGTGGAGCTTACCTTTGGTCTCATCCTGGCCGTGATGCGCCGGATCCCGCAGAGCGACCGCGCCATCCGGGAGGGACGGTGGGAAACGCCCTACGGCCGGACGCTGACGGGGAAGACCCTGGGCATCGTGGGCCTGGGGCGTATCGGCACGGAGGTGGCCAGAGTCGCGCAGGCCTTCGGGATGCAGGTGGTGGCCTGGGGCCGACGCCTGACCCTGGAGCACGCCGCGCAGGTGGGCGTCAGAGCGGTCTCCCTGGAGGAGCTGCTGGCCAGTGCGGACGTGGTGTCGGTCCACCTGGCGCTGAACGCGGGGACCCGCGGGCTCCTGGATGCGACCAAGCTCAGGTTGATGCGGCCGGAGGCCTACTTCATCAACACCGCCCGCGGAGCCATCGTGGACGAGGCGGCGCTGGTGGAGTTGCTGCGGGAGGGGCGTATCGCAGGAGCGGGCCTGGACGTCTTTGCAGAGGAGCCGCTGCCGGCCGATAGCCCCCTACGAGCGCTGGACAACGTGGTCTTGACGCCTCACGCCGGCTGGCCCGCAGACTCCAGCTATGCCGGGTTTGCGGACGCCGCGGTGCGCAACATCGAGGCGTACATGGACGGCGCGCCGGCCAACGTGGTCAATCCGGAGGCTGCGGGCCGGAGGGAAGCTTCTCAGGGCACGCGCTAAGCTGGCCCTAGTGTCCCGAATCGTTAGTTCGCTGAACAACGTGGCATGGACACTGTCATGCTGAACCCTTCGTGGGCCTCAGGGTAAACTGCGTGAAGCACCTGCCTGCCGCACCTGCCCGCCGGCAGGCGGGGGCAGGCTTGTCGAAGGGCCAAGCGCTGCGGTTCGACAAGCTCAGAGGTTGTGAAAGAATCAATCCCTCCCCGCAGGCTGAAGCCTGCGGCATGCCTATGCGAGCTGCCACGGGCTTTAGCCCGTGGTGCTAATATGAAAAACTCACAAGCTCTCAGAAGGACAATTTCATCCAATCTCTGACTCGGGACACTAGGCCACGGCTGGTTGCAGGGCCGGCGTGCCGCGGCGCACCACCTGCTTCAGGAGCGCCAGCACCTGGCTGTAAGAGACTGGCAGGTGGATGACGTAATCGGCAGGTAGCTGGAGAGTGCCCTCAGCCAGAGACAGGATCGCAATGATGGGGGCGTCCTGAAAGCTCTCGGCCATCTTCAGATAGGTGCAGGCCTCCTGCTTCTCCTCAGTGGTGAGCTCCGGCGTCAGGACCACCGCTGAGAGGGAATGCTCCGCCTCCTCCACGGTGGGGAGCGCCTCGACGGCCACCGGAATGGCCGGCAGACCACAGGCGCCCAGGGGCTCGGCCAGCTTCCAGGCGGACTCGACGGACTTGCCCACTACCAGGACCCGAGCGTAGTGGTGGGTTCGCGGTGGGTGCGGGCGCTTGTGCAAGAACTCTAGCATCGTTGCTCCCCCTTTGCCATTGCTTCTACGGCTATCATCGGGGGAAGCAGACGCGTGCGCATCGGCCAAAAGGGGGATTCGGGGTAGGCCAGTGCCCATTAAGCGGCGCGTCCCGTCGCCGGGCTCAGGTCAGGCCCTTCGCTGGCTCGGGTGAGCGATATCTGGCTGTTCAGCCGCCTCCACGTCTGCCTTGACACGCCCATGGAGCGATGCCATAATGGCGCTACTTACCGATCAAGCGATGCGTCCTCTTTATCGCCCTCCCTACTCGGCAACAGACTGCTTTCCCCCTTCGGGGGAAGCATAGCAGCCTGACCACCTCGCCACCCCATCACCCGACCCTTTACGCCCATATCGCCGCATGCCTACGGCGTCTGGCGTGCGCTCAGTACCTAATGACGGATATACACGATGGCTGAAGACATCGCTGCGCTGACCGCACAGGCCCAGCAGGAGTTGGACAACATCGCCGACGAGAGGGCCCTGGAGGCCTGGCGCGTCGCTTATCTAGGGCGCAGCGGGCGCCTGACCCAGGTGCTGCGCTCTATCGGAACGCTGCCGGCGGAGGAGCGACGCACTGCCGGCGCTGCGGCCAACCAGGCCAAGGGCGCGCTGGAGGCCGCCCTGGCTGGGAAGGAAGAAGCGCTGCGCGCTCGGGCCCTTGCCCGGGAGGCCGCGGGCGGTGCGCTGGACGTCACCTTGCCGGGGCGGCCCGTGGCCCTGGGGCGGCTGCATCCCATCAGCCAGGTGCTGCGGGAGATCCTGGGCGCCTTCGCCTCCATGGGTTTCGCGGTGGTGGAAGGCCCCGAGGTGGAGTGGGACTACTACAACTTCGAGGCCCTGAACATTCCCCGGGACCATCCCGCCCGGGACATGTGGGACACCCTCTGGATCAGCCCGGAAGGCCCCCGGGCGGAGCGGCCCATGCTGCTGCGTACCCTCACCTCGCCCATGCAGGTGCGAGTCATGGAGAAGACCCGGCCGCCCGTGCGCATCGTCACTGCGGGCAAGTGCTACCGCTACGAGGCCACCGACGCCACCCACGAGTCCATGTTCTACCAGGTGGAGGGGCTGGCGGTGGACCGGGGCATCTCCATGGCCGACCTGAAGGGCACCCTCTACGAGTTTGCCCGACGGCTCTTTGGCGAGGAGCGGCGGGTGCGCTTCCGCTGCGACTACTTTCCCTTTGTGGAGCCGGGCGCCGAGATGGCCATCGACTGCTTCAACTGCGCCGGCGCGGGCTGCCGCACCTGCGGCAACTCCGGGTGGATCGAGATCCTGGGCGCGGGGATGGTGCACCCCAACGTGCTGCGAGGCGTGGGCTACGACCCCGAGGTGTACACCGGCTTCGCCTTCGGCATGGGGCCGGAGCGGGTGGCCATGCTGCGCCACGGCATCGACGACATCCGGCTGTTCTACGGCAACGACCTGCGGTTTCTGCGGCAGTTTTAGGGTTGCCCTCTCCCAGAGGGAGAGGGGCAAGGTGAGGGCGCAATGCTAACCCGCTTGGCTATCAAGAACTTCAAAAGCATCGGTGATCCAGGAGTTGACCTAGAGCTTAAGCCGCTCACGTTCCTGGTGGGCCCCAACGGCTCCGGGAAGAGTAGCGTGCTGGAGGCGCTAGCGTTTTTCGTCCAGAGCGCTAGAGGCGATCTCTCTCGTCATCAATACTTCCCGTTTGTTAACCAGGCTGACCTCTTCTACGTTGAAGGAGACCACCGTGCTGAAGCAATAGAAATCGGTTTGGGCGAAGGGGAGCCAATATTGTGGCTAAAGTATGATTCAACACGACCTGAGTACCCAGATCCTTCAGCTCGTGCAGAAACTCAGAACAGTCAGATCGCCCGGCTGATAAGGCAACCTGAGTTGGTGTTTCGGCCAATTTCTGCATACCGAGGTGTAATTGGGGACAGACTTGGGCTATTGACTGGTTGGGTGGGGCTGAGGGGAGAGCACTTAGTCGAAGTTGAATTCAAGTTAGCCGAGAATCAGAACAGGTATGAGGAGGCGAAGGAGTGGGGCAACAAATTCGAAATCTCCGATGCACATTCCCAGTGGCTAGGTGGCGACAACATTAGGAGCGAGTTCAAGGAGCCGGTGCTCCGCTCTACTTTGCCTAAATCTTCTGCTAGCTTTGGCAGTAGACAGGCGTGGACAATCGTAGTACAACTTCTCGCTAGTGAGCTGGGCGAATTAGTTACGATTGAAGAACCGGAGATCAGCCTGCACCCCCAGGCCCAGGTGGACATGGCAGAGCTGCTGGCCACTGCGGCTTCAGAAGGCAAGCAGATACTTGCCACTACTCATAGTACGTTTCTGCTTTTGGGGCTGGGCGAAGCAGTCCGAAATAGGATCATCTCTACAAGAGATATTGCCATCTATGAGGTTGTTAAGGGCCCCAAGGGCACGGCGGCCACTCGACTGCCAATCACCGACAAAGGGTACATCAAGGGTGGAGTGCCATCTTTCGCCAAGGTAGAAAAGCGGCTGATGCGCGAGTTCTTGAAGTCACTCCCCAAGGAATGAGAACGTGGCGGAACGGATAGTTTTCGATGCGCACACATTCCTTGGGGCCGTTTCATTTCACGAAGAAGAGCAAACAATATTTGCGGAGGAGTTTAGGGCTCTCCAGGCGCTTCGCGCATACTGTATGCATCAACTCCTGCTTACCCAGGGAATAAGAAGGGAATACGAGAGAGAGCTGCGAGAGTTTCCTGGCGCAGCCTTGCTTTCGCGACTACAGGAGCTCGCAGCCGAAGACAAGTTAATCGACTCAGACGTAAGGGGACGGGCCGTCTTTCCAAGCCTGCCACGCAGACATCAAGCTTACTTCTTAGATTCTGTTGCTGGTCACGCAAGGTACCTGGTTACCCCAAATCCGCGTTGGGCCAGCGATGTGCAAATAAGGGCTGACTTGAATGAGAGAGGTGTCCGATTGGTCGAGCCTTGGTTGTACGCCCAAGAGGTGAATGAGCTACCATGAAAATCCTCATTTGCCCCAACCCCGTGGTGCTGCCGGACCTGACGGAGGAGCAGCGGCGGCGCATCCAGGAGGCCGCGGGCGGTGACTGCCAGGTGGTGCTGGCCCGGGGCCTGGAGGACCAGGTGAACCACGCCGCCGATGCGGAGGTAGTGCTGGGCCTCATCCCTAGAGAAGCTTTTCTGGCCGCCCGGAAGCTGCGCTGGGTGCAGACCCTGGCCTCGGGCGTGGACGAGATCGGCTACCCGGAGCTGTTGCAGAGCGATATCATCCTGACCAGCGAGAAGGGGCTGGTAGGGGACCAGTTGGCCGACCACGCTTTCGGGCTGCTCCTGGCCCTCACCCGGGGCATCGCGACGGTGGCCCGGCTGCGGGGCTGGGTGCAGGACCGCCCGGCCCACCGCAGGAACCTATGGGTGCTGGCCGGGCGTACCATGGGTGTCATCGGTCTGGGCGGCACCGGCGTCGCGGTGGCCCGCCGGGCCGATGGCTTCGGCATGCGGGTGCTGGCCCTCGATGCCGAAGATGTCCCGCAGCCGCCCTACGTGGAGGCCCTGTGGAAGCCCGACCGCCTCTACGACCTGCTGGCGCAGTCGGACGTGGTGGCAGTCTGCTGCCCGCTGACGCCCAGGACCGAAGGGCTGCTGGACCGGGAGGCCTTCCGCCACATCAAGCGGGGCGCGATCCTGGTCAACGTGACCCGGGGGCCCATCGTGGACGAGGAGGCGCTGGTGGAGGCCCTGCGGGGGGGCGTACTGACCGGCGCAGGGCTGGACGTGACGCCCCGGGAGCCGTTGCCGCCTGACAGCCCCCTTTGGCAGATGGACAACGTGATCATTGCCTCGCACACCGCGGGGGCGTCGCCCCACCGCTCGGAGAAGGTGCTGGCCCGCTTCTGCGAGAACCTGCGCCGCTGGCGCACTGGCCAGCCCATGGAGGGACTCATCGATAAGCAGAAGGGGTATTAGTCGTGCAATGCCCAATGTCCAATGTGCAATGTTGAACGTGCAACGGGCCACGGGCAGGGTTCAGCCCAGGCCTGTGAACCTTGAACCTTGGACGTTGGACGTTGAACCTCGGACTTCGAACCTCGGACTTGAACCATGAAAGTCTCTATCAAGTGGCTGCGTGAATATGTTGACGTTACCCTGCCGGTGGAGGAGCTGGCGGCGCGGCTCACCGCCTCGGGCACCGAGGTGGGGAGCATCGTCCGAACGGGCGCCGGCTGGGAGAAGGTGCAGGTGGCGAGCATCACCCGCATCGAGCGGCACCCCAATGCCGACCGCCTCCAGCTTGCGACCATAGAGCTGGGGAACGGCGAGCGGACGGTGGTGTGCGGCGCCCCCAATATCCAGGTGGGGCAGCGGGTGCCCTACGCTCATGTGGGGGCCATGCTCATCGATGGCCACACGGGCCAGCCTGCGGAGCTGCAGGCCGCCCGCATTCGGGGCGTGGTCTCCGAGGGCATGCTCTGCTCCGAGAAGGAGCTGGGGATATCCGAGGCCCACGAAGGCATCCTCATTCTTCCGGAAGACGCGCCCGTGGGCGCGCCCCTGGCGGACTACCTGGGCGACACCATCCTGGACCTGGATGTGACGCCCAACCGTCCAGACTGCTACTCAGTCCTGGGCGTGGCCCGAGAGGTGGCGGCGCTCACCGGCCAGCGGCTGCGGGAGCCGGACCTCAGCTATGGGGAAGAGGGCCCGCCCATCGCGGGGCAGGTCTCTGTCGAGATCCTCGACCCCGATCTGTGCCCGCGCTATACGGCCAGCCTGGTGCTCGGCGTCAAGATCGGCCCTTCGCCCGGGTGGATGCAGGAACGGCTGGTGGCCGCCGGCATGCGCCCCATCAACAACGTGGTGGACATCACCAACTACGTGATGCTGGAGCTGGGGCAGCCCCTGCATGCCTTTGATTTTGCTCAAGTTCGAGAACGGAAGATCGTCGTGCGGCGGGCGCGACCCGCCGAGGCCATGGTCACCCTGGACGGCGCTGACCGCAGCTTCACTTCCTCTATGCTGCTCATCTGCGACGGTGGGGGGCCGGTGGCGGTGGGCGGCGTTATCGGGGGCAGTGAGAGCGAAGTCACGGAGCACACCACCGATGTGCTGCTGGAAGCCGCCAACTTTCACCCCATCAACATCCGGCAGACGGAGGCAGCCCTCCGGCTGCGTACCGAGGCGTCCTTGCGCTTCGATAAGGGACTGCACCCCACCTCTGCCGAGGAGGGGTTACGCCGGGCCACCAAGCTACTGGTGGAGCTGTGTGGGGGTGTCGCGGCGCGCGGCATGGTAGACGTCTATCCTGGACAAGAAGAGCCTATCGCCATCCACCTGACCCAGGACCGGCTGCGGACGCTCCTGGGCACCGAGCTGAGCATGGGCCAGGTGTTCGACATCCTGACGGCGCTGGGATGCCACGTGGCAGGCGAGTGGGAGGTGGGGTTCCTGGTGACGCCGCCGTGGTGGCGGCCCGACCTGCGCATCCCGGAAGACCTGGCGGAGGAGCTGGCGCGCATCATCGGCTACGACAACCTGCCCACCACCATGCTGGGTGGCGCAGTGCCGCACCACGAGCCGGACCCACTGCGGGAGCTCAAGGAGCGGCTGCGGGACCTGTTTGCCGCAGCTGGGATGCAGGAGGTGATCACCTACTCGCTGACCAGCGTGGCCACCCTGCAGAAGCTTCAGCCCCATCCCTCGGTAGCGTCGCTCCAGCCCATCAAGCTGGCCAACCCTATGTCCGCAGAGCAGGAGTACCTGCGCACGTCGCTGCGCCCCAGCTTGCTGGGAACGCTGGCCGCGAACCAGCGCCAGGCCGAGGGCAACCTCCAGCTCTTTGAGGTGGGGCGGGTGTATCTGCCCCGCAGGGGCGACCTCCCGGAGGAGCGAGACATGGTGGTGGGGCTGGTGGCGGGCGCTGCCCGCGACGGGCACTGGAGCCAGCCAGCGCCGGCGGCCGACTTCTACGATACCAAGGGCGTCCTGGAGGCGGTGTTCGACCGGCTGGGGGTAGTGGTGGAGTTCCGGCCGGCCGCCGACGCCAACCTGGCGCCAGGCCGGACCGCCGCAATGGTGACTGAGGGCGACGTTATCGGTGTGCTTGGTGAGCTGGTACAGCCGGTTGCCGAAGCCTTTGACCTGCTGCGCCACCCGGTGTATCTGTTTGAGCTGGACGTGGCACGCCTGCTGTCACACGTGGCACACCGGCGCCAGTACCAGGCCATCTCACGCTTCCCTGCGGTCACCGAGGACCTGGCGGTGGTGGTAGACGCGCAGCTGCCGGCGGCGCTCATCGAGGCGGCTATTAGGCAGTCGCCGCTGGTCACCTCGGCGCGACTTTTCGATGTCTATAGCGGGCAGCAGGTACCGGCAGGCATGAAGTCCCTGGCGTTCTCGGTCATCTTCCAGTCGGCTGAAGGCACACTCACGGGAGAACAGGTTGCGGCGGTGCGCCGCTCGCTGCTGGAGCGGCTGGCTGCCCAGTATGGGGTGCGACTACGGGAATAAGCGGGACGTTTCGCTCTGGGTGAGGTAAGAGTCAGCGGCCGGGCTTCGGCCCGGCTGCTTTGCTATACCCTGGGTGGGCTAGGCTGCGTAGGTGAAGAGCCAGGGGTCCACCTCTTCCAGGGGGTCGACTCTGCCGCTCCGCCGTTGGCGATAGATTTCGTCCAGGCGCATGGTCAAGGCACGCACCGCGTCCTTGGGCATCCGGGACGTGTTGGCCTCGGTGAAGCTCCGCTCAGGTTGCTTCGGAGCACGTTTGGTTGCCATGGCAGTTCACGCCTCTCTTTGTGAAGTATTTCTCAACTCTAGTTTAACCATAACAATCAGCCTTGTCAAGAAGGTTGTGACAGCGTGTTGTGACAGCGGCGGCCATTTGCCGATATAATAGGTATGAGGTCTGTGATCAGGCCAAGGCTTGTGGAAACCGGTAGGAGCGCTGATACCCTGAGCCAGAACGGTCACCTACGCTGGGTGTTCTTCGACTTCGCAGGCACCCTGGCTTTTAATGACCCGCCACGCGTCTGGCATTACCTGCGTGCCTGCGCCCGCCGAGGCGTCTTTCTGAACCGGAGGGACGTCTGGGCTGCACTGCGAGAGGTGTGGGCGACGGTGGACTGTCAGGAGGGTATCGCCCACCCGGAGGCCAGCCAGGACGCGGGGGCGTACGACGCCTTCAGGAGCGAGATCGAGGAACAGATCCTGGCGCGACTGGGTGTGACCAAGGAGCGGGCGGAGATCATCGGCGAGCTACTGGCTATCCAGGACGATCCCAGGGCTTATACGGTCTATCCGGAAACGCCTGAGATGCTCCCGCTGCTCCGCGATGCCGGATACCAGCTCTGCGTCGTCTCCAACTTCACCTGGGGGCTTCCCGACATCGTGACGGGCCTGGGTCTCGCGCCCTACTTCTCCGCAGTGGTGACATCGGCGCGGGTGGGGTTTCGGAAGCCCCATCCCCGCATCTACCAGGCGGCGCTGGAGGCTACTGGCGCTACGCCCCAGCAGACCCTCTTTATCGGAGATTCGCTCGAGGCGGATATTACCGGGCCGACCGAGCGAGGTTTCCAGACGCTGCTGGTTGACCGGCGCCGCAACGGCCGCTACCCTGTTCCCTCCATCGGTTCCCTCTCCGATCTTCGGGATGTGCTGAATCTCCTTTCCAACGGCGTCTTCTCTGGAGCTAGCGCGCCGCCTGTGCAACCTCACCTTGCTCTCCCGACCCTGTAGACCACCCAAAGCCCGCGCGGCGTGCTGCATGTCGGCACGGCGTGGGCGCGAAGATGGGCCGTCGCGTCTGTTGCCGCCCTTCGAGCGCGTGCCGGCAGGGGCGGGCTCTGCGCGGCGTGTCTCACCCGCGTGCCCAAGAGACTCTGATGGTGGGTAGACCACCGAACGGAGGCAGGTTATTTCAAACGTGAATGATGCCCGCGGCTGGAACACGGCTTCCGATGTGCAACTTCCGATGGTGATTCAAGGTGGGATGGGTGTGGGTATTTCGAACTGGCGGTTGGCCCAGGCGGTGGCGATCGCAGGGGAGCGGCTGCGTGTGCCGATCTTGGGCGTAGTGTCTGGCACGGGCGCCGAAATCCTCCTGACCAGACGGCTGCAGGATGGAGATCCCGATGGCCTTCTGCGCCGAGCGCTAGAGGCCTTCCCCATCCCGGCCATCGCCCAGCGCATCCTTGACAAGTATTTCGTGAACGTCAAGAAGCCTGGCGCCACCCGCTACCGGCTCACCCCGAAGCTCGGCGACGTCATCAGCCCTGATCCGGCGCGGCGACGCGAGTTCATCGAGCTGAGCGTGTGCGCCAACTTCGTTGAGGTCTGGCTGGGGAAGCAGGGCCATAACGGGCCTATAGGCGTCAACACCCTGGAAAAAATCCAAACGTTACATCCATTCAGGATCTACGGCCAGATGCTGGCCGGCGTGGACTATGTCCTGGAGGGCGCGGGCATCCCCGACCAGGTGCCGCAGATCCTGGACCGCCTGGTGGACCAGCAGCCGGTCTCCTACAAGGTAGACGTGGCCAACGCCAGAGAAAAGCTTGTGGTAGAGTTTGATCCCACCGAGCTTTTTCCCGGTGGATACCTGCCCAAACTGCAACGGCCAAAGTTTCTGGCCATTGTGGCGTCCAGCCTGCTGGCCAAGGTGCTGGCCTCCCACCGGACGCCGGGCTACGTGGACGGCTTTGTGATAGAAGGGCCCACCGCAGGTGGGCACAACGCGCCCCCTCGAGGGCCCAAGATCCAGTACAACGAGCTGGCTGAGCCCATCTATGGTGAGAAGGACGTGGTTGATCTTGACGAAGTGGCCAGCCTGGGCCGGCCCTTCTGGCTGGCGGGTTCCTACGGCTCTCCGGAGAAGCTCCAAGAGGCGCTGGCGGCCGGCGCCGCAGGCATTCAGGTGGGAACTATCTTCGCCCTGTGCGAGCAGTCCGGCCTCAGGCCCGACCTGAGGCGTGAGATCGTCAAGCGGGCCTTCCACGGCAAGTTCGAAGTGCGCACCTCCATGACCGCCTCGCCCACCGGGTTCCCCTTCAAAGTTGGCGTACTTTCCGGGACACTTTCTGACCCGGCGGTCTACCAGGAGCGACCGCGGCGATGCGATATTGGGCATCTGGTGGAGTTCTACCGCACCAAAGATGGCGCCGTTGGCACCCGGTGCCCGGCGGAGCCGATGAAAGCCTTCATCCAGAAGGGTGGCTCAGTAGAGCGGGCGGAGGGGACGGTTTGTCTCTGCAACAGCCTCTTTGCCACCGCCGGCTACCAGCAGGTGGACAAGCTGGGTGAAGAGCCACCCGGCATCACCCTGGGGGACGATACATCCGCAGTCCCTCGTTTGATCAGCGACGAATGTGGCAGCTACACCGCGGAAGAGGCGGTGCGGTTCTTGTTCCAGGTGGTAGTGGAGTAAGACGCTCTAGGCCAGGTGGGGCAGAAGAGAGACACCAGACTCAGGGTTGGAGCCATGGAAGAGCCGTTCGAGCAGGCGGCCCGAGCAATCCTGGACGCCAGGTATCTGGTGGCCCTCACGGGGGCGGGCATCTCTGTGGAGAGCGGCATCGCGCCCTTTCGGGGCCCCGGGGGCCTGTGGACCAAGTACGGGGAGCCGGATATGAATGGCTACCAGCGCTTCCTGGCCGACCCCAAGCGCTGGTGGGAAGAGCGCCTCAGTGGCGAGGACTTACGTGGCCGGCCGGAGCTCCGGGGCTTTGAGAACGCCCAACCCAATCCGGGCCACCTGGCTCTGGCGGAGCTGGAGCGCATGGGCCTGCTCCGGTATCTCATCACGCAGAACGTGGACAACCTCCACTACGCAGCGGGGAATCAGCGGGTGGCCGAAATCCACGGGAACCGCACCAAGCTGCGCTGCATCCAGTGCGGCGCTCGCTTCCCACGGGAAGAGTTCACCCTAGAGACGCTGCCACCGCGCTGCCCCGCATGCCAGGGCGTGGTGAAGAGCGACACGGTGATGTTCGGCGAGCCCATTCCTTCGGATGTGCTGGAGGTGTGTCGCAACGAGGCCCTCCAGGCCGACTGCATGCTGGTGGTGGGGACCTCGGCCGTAGTGTACCCGGCTGCCGAGCTCCCGGTGATCACCCGCATGCGGGGTGGAACCCTCATCGAGGTGAATCCCCTGGAGAGCGCGCTGACCCGGGAGTGCGACATTGTAGTACGGGGGCCTTCGGGCGAGCTGCTGCCGCAACTGGTGGAGCAGGTGAAAGCATTGCAGCGCTGATCTCTCCCGCTCCTGTTCGAGACCCCTGAATCAGCGGTTTTCCTGTTCCCCGTTTGACACTTCTGCTCCACAAAATGTTGTGATGTCCTCCTGGAAAAACCCCATATTTACAGTCCGCGGCCCATGTTGTAGACTTGGGAAAACTGATGACAGTAGCGGTTCCCAGAGGAGGACCGACATGGCCGCAGGACGACATCTTGGCTGGGTTCTGACAGCAGGCTTGATCCTGGGGGTGCTCATTCCCCTGAAGCTCTACTTCGCTTCCCCTGCCGTTGCACAGACGGGGGACTGGCCCATGTTCCGGCGGGCTCCCGAGGGATCCAGCTACAATGGCGACGAGGCCGCCATGGCGCTCCCGCTGGCGGCGCGCTGGACCTACTCCGTCACCGGGGGAGCTCCTGGGAGCCTCTCACCTATTGTGGCGGGCGGTATGGTCTACATCGGCGCGCCGGATGGCCGCATGCTGGCCGTCAGCGCCACAACCGGCGCCGAGCTGTGGAGCTACTCTACGGGAGCCTCCATCTACTGGGCCGCTGCCTTCGCCAACAACGCCCTCTACTTTGGCACCAACACGGGTACCCTCGCGGCGCTGGACGCGGGTAGCCGCACCCTGCGATGGTCTTACAGCGCGGGCATGGCCCCCAGCGCGCCTCCGATTGTCTCGGGGAGTCAAGTCTACTTTGCGACGGAAGGCGGGCGCCTCCACGCGCTGGACGCCTCCTCCGGCGTGCTGCGCTGGAGCTACAGCGCTGCCGGCTCCCTGGGCGCGCCGCCTGCAGTGACGGGCGATGGCGTGTACTTTGGCTCCACCAGCGGGGTCCTTTACGCGATTAACCCCGCTACCGGGGTGGCTCGCTGGACGTACACGGCCTCGGGCGGGTTCCGCTCCGCGCCCACCCTCCTGGGGACGACCCTCTTCGCGGCTGCGGATGACGGCGCCCTGTATGCCCTGGACGCCGCCACGGGCGCGGCCCGCTGGCGGCACCAGGCCGACGCCGGCATCCGGGCGGCCCTGGCCGCGGCCAACGGCGTCGTCTATGCAGGCACTCTGGATGGGTCGGTCTTGGCCATAGATGCGGCCACGGGCGCGCGGAAATGGCGCGCCAGCGCGGGCACCGCGATTCTGGCTGCGCCTGCCGTGGCGGGAGGGCTGGTCTTTGTGGTCTCTGGGGATGATCGCCTCTATCTGTTGGACGTCGAGACGGGAGCGGTCCGCTGGTGGGCCATCACCGGTGTTACCCTCTCTTCGCCGGCGGTGGCTAACGGGCAGGTGTACCTGCTCACCCAGAGCGGCTCCCTCCAGGCTTTCGGTAGTGTGGCCCAGACCACCGCGACGGCCACTCCCACCGTGACGAGCACTTCCACCCCTGTCAGCACCGCGACTCCTACGGCGACCGCTACCCCCACGTCCACACCCACGCCTACGGCCACGCCCGTGCTACCCCCGGGGCCGCTGCCTCTGGGTACCGTGTCTGTCGGAGGTAACCCGGCCAGCGTCGATGTGAACCCCAACACCGGCGTGGCCTACGTTGCCAACATGGGCGCCGGGACGGTCTCCGTAGTGGATGGCGCCAGCAACAGTGTCATCGCGAGCATTCCTGTCGGGGTAAGCCCCTCATCTCTCTGGGTGAATGCCGCCAGCAACACGGTGTACGTGGCCAACCAGGGCAGCTCCAACGTCTCGGTTATCAACGGCGGCACCAACAACGTCACCGGGACCATCCCCGCCGGAACGCTGCCGGTGGCTGTGGCGGGCAACCCCGCCACCAACCTGCTCTACGTGGCGAACCAGGGGAGCAACAACCTCTCGGTGATCAACCAGACCACCAACGCGGCGAGCGACACCATCACCGTTGGCTCGGGCCCCGCGGCACTGGTGGTGAACTCCAGCGCCAACATCATCTACGTCGCCAACCAGGGCAGCAACACCGTGTCCGTGATCAACGGCTTCAGCAATGCGACGGTGGCTACGCTGCCTGTGGGTAGTTCGCCTGCGGGCCTGGCGCTGAATCCGGAGACCAGCCGGCTCTACGTGACCAACCTGGGTGACAACAGCGTGACCGTCCTGGACACCACCACCCATGCGGTGGTGGCGACGGTACCCACAGGGAGCAGTCCCCGGGGCGTCGCCATCTATCCTCGGGGCAACCTGGTGTACGTGGCCAACCGGGGGAGCAACAACGTGTCGGTGCTGGATGGCGCGACCAACAGCCTGCTGAGTACCATGGCCACGGGCGCCGCGCCGGTGCACATCGCGGTAAGCTCCAAGGCAGACAAGCTGTACGTGGCGAACAGCGGCTCGGCCAACGTCTCCGTCATGCCTATTGTGGCCCTCAAGGCGCCCAGGCTGGGCGGCCCCCCCAGCGGCACGGCCCTGGCCACCCTGGGCACTACGCTGAGCTGGGACCTCCTCCCGGGCGCCACACAGTACCAGTTGCAGGTGCTGCCCGCCAACAACGATGGGCCAGGCATCAACCTCATCAGGAACATCGAGACCAGCTACACGGTGCAGCCGCCGGTGATGGGCGTGGGCAACTACGTGATGCTTCCGGGTATGACCTACACCTGGCGTGTGCGGGTGAGCTACGCCACCAGCGCGCTGGTGGAGAATAGCCCCCTATGGGGTCCCTGGAGCCAGGGCTTCACCTTCCGTACTCCTGCTCCTTCTGTGACGACGCTGCTGCTGATGGACCCGCCCGGGGGTGGCACGGTGAGCGGCCTCACGCCGACCCTGCGGTGGACCAACACCGATAGCAGCATCTTCTACTACGAGGTGCAGGTGAGCAAAGATCCTCAGTTCAGCTCCGGGAGCTTCCGCTACTGGGAGAACGTGCACGGCGGGATCGGGGACCCGCCCAACAGCTATGGGGTTCCTGCCGCATACCCGTTGGAGGGAAAGACCACCTACTACTGGCGGGTGCGGCCCCGGGTGCAGGGCGACGGCACGCCCGTGGCGTGGACGGCGCCCAGCACCTTCCGGACGCCGTAAGACACGCGGCAAAACAAGGGGGGGCCGGCGTATGCCGGCCCCCCCTTACACCCTGACCTCGCTGGCCCTAGTGTCATGTGCTAGAAGTCGTCAGCATGGGTCTTTGCGAGGCCCGAGGCACGAGGGCCGTGGCAATCTGGGTGGGGAGAAGTTGCGCTTGCCCACCCCCAGATTGCTTCGTCGCCCCCGCACGACCCCCAAGCC
>JACPQN010000074.1 GCA_016190485.1 Chloroflexota bacterium | reverse complement strand
TATGCATACGGCCTGCTGCGCCAACGCGTCGGCATGCGCGACTGCCGCATTGTCAGCGTAGCGGCACGCGCCCAGATCGCATGATTGCCACCGTTCGCCTGCCCAGCAGGTCGCTTACCTCCCGACTGGGGCGGCAAGCCCTTCCGTGGGGTGTGCATAATCCCCCTCTCCCACTGGGAGAGGGCTGGGGTGAGGGCGTACGCACACGCCCATCCAGGGGCCTTCTGCTACTACACCTCACGCCGAGGCCGTGCGATAAGTTCCGTCTCAAGTGGGAGAGGGGACCGCGCTATGGGAGTTCACGCAGATGACGGGACTCGTGCCTTACCTTTTTTGCCAGTCGGTCGGACACGCTCCGCCTTCGCGCTCAGCCAGAGTCGCCCTTCGTCAAAGCAGTGCCTCCGTGCGGAATCCGATAAATGTTGGCACTTGTTCTACAGTGCTCCCTGACCTCCTCTACCCACCGATCGTACCAGTACCACGTGTCGCCGACCGGCACTCCATAGCCCTTCGCTGGATTCTTGGCATCCAACGCCTTCCATAGTTGAGTATGGTGATGCTGATTGAACCCCGGGAACCCCTCTTCTTTCGTCTTAGCCAGAATGTGTTTCAGCAGATACTTTGGTCGTTCAACTTCCTTGAGGACTTGATACTGTTTATCCATCTCCTTTGCTACGTCAGAGTTGGGGTCAATAAACTCGATCACATGGTCAGCCTGTCCCTTCCGATTGGCGGTCTTCTTGGTGAAGAGAAGGCGGTAAGAAAATCTAGGGCTCGCATATTCTTCATTCGAGAGGCCGTTATCAAACTCGGCGATATAAGCTCTCAGACGTGAAGGGACGTCTTCATTCGTCGGTATGCCCTCCACCTGATCTTGCGACAGTTCTATGAACTGCAAGCTGTATGTGAGCTGTTCATCTAAACCCCATCTCTCTCCGAATAAGCTCTTGATGTAGGCGTTGAAATTGAGCGCGCATGCTTGGTATCGGCCACTCAGCCAGTTGTCTAGATTCAACGTCATCTGATGCTCGATTTCATGCCGCAAGCCAATGAGGAATCGGAGATTATTGCTCACGTCTTTGTCCAGTGGGCATGCCGGATCGTTAAGGCACCGCTCCAGCTCCCAATACTTGTAGGCGCCATATTTTGTCTTGTGGAACCGCCTCCGTTTCGGTTTCTGGTCGTAATAGCGATAGTCGATTCTTTTCTGGCGGTAGTAGGCGTGGAGAAGGTACGTCCATGCGATGACCATCAGCACGATGAAGCTCTCAGACTTGAATTGAATTAAGGGATTATTAAAGACCTGCACTGCCAACAAGCTTGCTTGCCGGGATTTGGCAAGCAACTCCGCACGCCATGAGTGGAGACGGCGCGGTGCCATGATTACATGTCCTCCCCCACTTTCCCCCGTAACTCTCCAGTGAGTAACGCCAGCACAAAAGCCGATTAGACCTCAGCCTCCTGAGGTCGCGCTCCGCGGAGCGTTCGACCTGGACTTCATACATCCGTTTGATACGCCTTCAGGAGGTCCTCCAACTTTCTGAAGTTGAGGGGCTTCTTTCGCATCTCCTCCAACATCTTCAAGTCCTCGGCGTCCTCAAGGCGCTCTAGCAGCTCCTGGTACACCTCGATGTCCAGGATCACCGCGGCCGGCCTGCCGTCCCGCAACACTAGCTCCGGGCTTTTTCTCCTAGCCTTGCTTCTCATCACGTGGCTCCCTGGAGTCATTCAAAAGGTCACCTCAACGATACCATAGCTGCCACCTACACACGACCTTCGTTCCCCGTTCCTTGTTCCCCGTTCCTCCCTCCGTCGGCTATAATGCCGCTGGAGCACCACTTTGGACATCCTCTCCGAGCTAAACCCCTCCCAGCGAGAGGCCGCCGAACACCCCGGCGGCCCGCTGCTCATCCTGGCCGGCCCCGGCAGCGGCAAGACCCGGGTCATCACCCACCGCATCGCCTACCTGGTGCAGGAGCAGGGGGTGCCGCCCTCCCGCATCCTGGCCGTCACCTTCACTAACAAGGCCGCCCGGGAGATGAAGGAGCGGCTGCGGGCCCTCATCGGGTCTCCCTCGACTCCGCTCGGGACAAGTGTGGCCGACCAGGTGACCATGGGCACCTTCCACGCGGTGTGCGTGCGCATCCTGCGGGCCGAGGCGGCTCATCACGGGCTGGACCCCCGCTTCGTCATCTACGACGACGACGACCAGGTGACCCTGCTGAAGCGGTGCCTCCAGGAGCTGGGGGTGGACACCAAGCGCTACACCCCCCGGGCGGTGCTCTCGGCCATCGGGGCGGCCAAGAGCCAGCTCATCGCCGCTGAGGACTACCCGGCCCACAGCTACTTCGAAGAGGTGGTGCGCCGGGCCTACGACCTCTACCAGCGGGAGCTGGCCGAAGCCAAGGCCCTGGACTTCGACGACCTGATCATGCGCACCGTGCAGCTCTTTCGGGACGTGCCGGAGGTGCTGGAGCGCTACCAGTCCCGCTACCTCCACCTGCTCATCGACGAGTTCCAGGACACCAACGTGGCCCAGTACGTGTGGGCGCGGCTGCTGGCGGCCAGGCACCGCAACATCTGCGTGGTGGGCGATCCCGACCAGTCCATCTACTCCTGGCGCTCCGCCGACATCCGCAACATCCTGAACTTTGAGCAGGACTACAAGGACGCCAAGGCAGTCTACCTGGAGCAGAACTACCGCTCCACCAAGACCATCCTGGAAGCGGCCCGCCACGTCATCGCCGCCAACCGCCAGCGCAAGGAGGTCCAGCTCTGGACCCAGAACCAGGCGGGCGTGCCCATCACCTACCGGGAGGGCTACGACGAGGACGAGGAGGCCTGGTACGTGGTGCAGGAGCTGGAGCGCCAGGTGGTGCGGGGGCCCTACCACTTCGGCGACTGCGCCGTGATGTACCGCACCAACGCCCAGTCCCGGGCGCTGGAGGAGGCGATGGTGCGCCATGGCCTGCCCTACAAGCTGGTGGGGGCCACCCGCTTCTACGAGCGGCGGGAGATCAAAGACCTGGTGGCCTACCTGCGCCTGGCCCAGAACCCCTACGACAGCGTCAGCCTGCAGCGGGTGATCAACGTGCCGGGCCGGGGCATCGGCCAGCGCACGGTGGAGGAGCTGAGCCGCTGGGCCAGCCGCCTGGGCGTGCCGCTCTACTCCGCGCTCCAGCTCGCCGTGGCCACGGATGACGAGCGGCTGGACCAGCCTCGGCCCCAGTTCTCGCCCAAGATCACGAGCGCCCTCTCCGGCTTCCTGGCCCTGTTGAACGAGCTGATCCTGGCCGCGGGCAGCGACTACGTGGCCGACCTCTTCGACCTGCTGCTGGAGCGGCTGGACTATCGTAAGTACCTGACCAGCGCCCTGGAGGACGGTGAGGAGCGCTGGGAGAACGTCCAGGAGCTGCGGGCGGTGGCGGAGCAGTTCACCGACCTGAAGCCGCCCGCCGGTCTTGAGGCCCTGCTGGAGAACATCGCCCTGGTCTCCGACGTGGACAGCCTGGCGGAGCAGACCGACGCGGTAACCCTGATTACGTTGCACCAGGCCAAGGGGCTGGAGTTCCCTGTGGTCTTTATAGTGGGCATGGAGGAGGGGATCTTCCCCCACATCCGCTCCTTCGACGACCCCAACCAGATGGAGGAGGAGCGCCGCCTGGCCTACGTGGGGATCACCCGGGCCAAGGAGCGCCTCTACCTGATGCGGGCCTTCCGCCGCAACACCATGGGATCACGAGTGCCCAGCCCGGCCTCTCGCTTCCTGCGGGACATCCCGGCGCACCTCATGGTGGCCAGCCAGCGGACCTCGGGTGAAGCCGCGGCAGACCGGCGAGAAGTGGGACCGGAGCGGAGTCGCGTTCCGGTGGGAGCGCCCGCCGGCGCCGCGACTCAGCAGCGGCCGCTGGAGGAGATGCCCTACCGGACCGGCGACCACGTACGCCACGCCCAGTTCGGCGAGGGGATCGTGGTGAGCTGCGAGGCAGGCCGCCAGGACCAGATCGTGACGGTGGCCTTTAAGGGCAGCGCGGGGATCAAGCGCCTCTCCCTGGCCTATGCCCCGCTGGAGAAGCTCTCCTGAACCCGGCTGGGCCCTTCCCCGCATCCTACGCCGCGACGAGGATGGCATGAGGCGAACCCCCCGTATCTTCTACGGCTGGTTTGTGCTGGCGGCGGGCTGCTGCGTCACCGCGCTGGTGGGCGGCATCAACGTCTACGGCATCAGCCTCTTTCTCGTGCCCCTCACCACAGAGTTCGGCTGGACCCGCAGCGCCATCTCCGGCGCCATCTCCCTGGCCCGGCTGGAGGGCGGGCTGCTGGGCCCCATCGAAGGGCTGCTGGTGGACCGGCTGGGGCCGCGGCGGATCATGCTGGTAGGACTGCCTATGATGGGGGTGGGCTTCCTGCTCCTGGGCCAGCTCAGCGCGGCCGCAGACCTGACAGGGCTGGATTCCCTGGCCGTGTTCTACATCGTCTACATCGTCTTTATCTCGATGGGCGGAGCGCTGGGCACCTTTACGCCGGCCACCACGGCGGTGGCCAACTGGTTCCTCCGCCGGCGGAGCCTCGCCCTGGGCATCCTCTCTTCCGGGTTGGGCGCGGGGGCGGGCATTGGCACGCCCCTGCTGGGCCAGGCCATCCAGAACCTGGGCTGGCGAGAGGCCGCCATGCTGGCGGGCGCCTTCGTCTTCGTCGTGGGGATGCCGGCGGCGCTGGTGATGCGCCACCGTCCGGAGCAATACGGCTACCTGCCCGACGGCGACGCCGCGCCGGCCATGCAGGCCTATACCAGGGCTCACGACGAGCGGGCGCGGGATGCTGGCCCCGCGGAGGAGAACTTTACCGTCCGAGAGGCCCTGGCCACCCGGGCCTTCTGGATCCTGACCTTCTCCTTCACGCTGCGGGTCATGGTCAGCGGGGCGGTGGCCCTCCACCTGGCGCCCCTGCTCCAGGATATGGGCATGACCACCGTGGAGGCCGCGGGAGTGCTCAGCGCGATAGCCATCATCAGCATTCTAGGGCGGCTCGGCATCGGCTGGCTGGGTGACCTGGTGGACAAACGCCTGATCTACCTGGTCGGCCTGGGCGCCATGACCCTGGGGCTGCTGGTGCTGGCCTTCGCCCAGGAGTTCTGGCAGGTGGCCCTGTTTGTGGTGCTGTACGGGCCCTCCTACGGAGGGCTGGCGTCCCTGATGTTCGCCATCCGGGGGGAGTACTTTGGCCGGCAGGCCTTCGCCACCATCGGGGGGGCCATGGGGCCCGTGACCACGGTGGGGACCATCACGGGGCCGTTGCTGGCGGGCTACGCCTTTGATACCACGGGGAGCTACCGGCTGGCCATGCTGGCCTTTGCCGCCAGCACAGCGCTGGCCATTATCCTCGTATTCTTCCTCAAGCGGCCGCGTCTCAGCCCCGCGGCGCAGGACCTGGCGCTGGCCCGGTAGCCCCTGGCCGGCCGCTAGCTCTTCACCTCGACGATCAGCTCGATCTCCACCGGTGCGCCCAGGGGGAGCTCTGCCGCGCCCAGGGCCAGGCGGGCGTGGCGGCCCGCGTCGCCGAAGACGCTGATGAGCAGCTCCGAGGCGCCGTTAGCCACCCGGGGCTGGTCGGTGAACCCTGTGGCCGACGCCACGTGCACCCCCAGGCGGACGATGCGCGCCACCCGGTCCAGGCTGCCCAGGCTGTTGTGCACGATGGCCAGGGCATTGAGAGTGGCCCGCCGGGCTGCCTCCTGGCCCTCCTCCAGGGTGAACTGGGCGCCCAGCTTGCCCACCTTTACCAGGCGTCCCTCCACCAGGGGGAGCTGGCCGCTGACGAAGAGCAGGTTGCCGGAGCGGACGGCTGGATCGTAGGTGGCCACGGGACGGGGAGGCTCCGGCAGGGTGATCCCCAGCTCTTTCAGCTTCGCTTCTGCGCTCATGCGGCAGTGCTCTCCTTGTGGTGCGGTCACCGTCTGGGTTGTCGGACGGGGCGTCCCGGCAGGGCGGCACCATTGTAGCACGGAGGAGGGAGCGCCGTGACTTTCGTGTGCTCTCAGGCTAGAATGGAGGCGGAAGACACCGGTGTTCGGGATTAGGAGGTGGGTGATGCCCTTTAACCTGGGTGGGCCCGAGCTGATTATCTTGCTGCTGATCGTCCTCATCATCTTCGGCGCGGGGAAATTGCCCGAGGTGGGTGGGGCGCTGGGGCGCGGCATTCGCGAGTTCCGCAAGTCTCAGATAGACGAGCCGGCGCCGGCCCCTAAGGAGACGCCTCAGGAAAACAAGACCTCTGCAACGTAGCATCCTCAGGCGCGAGGCCCCGCGCACGGTTGCCGCACCTGGGTAGCCGCTTCACGCTGTGAGCAAGGCTACTGGCCGTCAGTGCGCTCCATCATTGAGAGTCCCTTCACCTAGGCGCTATACTGCACCTCATATGAGAAGGTGCAGCTAGTGCGAACTAACGCGGCCGAGAGCCGTCATCAGCCCCTAGGCGGGGGTGTCTACCGCGGCTCGGTACGCCGTAGCTCCTTTGCGCAGTATCCACATCCTGCGCTCCCAGAGGCCATGGCGCTGAGCTGTAGGCGTCCATGCGCCTGATAGCCCTGGGGACCAGCGCGGCCTACCCCGGCCCCGGCAACGCCTGCACCGGCTGGCTGGTGCAGGAACAGGGGGTGAACCTGCTGGTGGACTGCGGCAGCGGCGTTCTAAGCCACGTCCAGCGGGTTGTTCCCCTGACTGACCTCACCGCAGTGGTGGTTTCCCACATGCACGCCGACCACTGGCTGGATCTGATCCCCCTCCGCTACGCCTTCAAGTACGCCCTGCGCCCCGGCGTCCGGGATTTCCCCGTCTATCTGCCACCCGGCGGCGAGGCCTTCGCCCGGCGACTGACCGCCCCCTACGGCTCTGAGGAGGGCGCCGACTTCTTCGCGGGTGTGTTCGCCCTGCGGGAGTACGATCCGGCGGCGGAGCTGCGCGTGGGGCCCCTGCGCCTGCGCTTTGCGCCGGGCGTCCACTACATCCCCTGCTGGGGCATCTCAGTGGAGGCGGCAGGCCGGCGGGCCGTCTTCACGGCGGACACCGGCCCCTCCCACGCCATCACCGACCTGGCCAGGGGCGCGGACCTGCTGGTGTGTGAAGCCACCTATCTGAGCCTGGAGGAGGATGCCGGGCCTCAGCGGGGGCACCTCACGGCCAGGGAGGCCGGAGAGCTGGCAGCCCAGGCGACGCCCCGGCGGATGCTCCTCACCCACCTCTGGCCCAACCGGGATGCCCGGGAGACCCTGGCCCAGGCGAGGCACGCCTTCTCCGGCGACCTCGCGCTGGCGGAGCACGGCCGCGCCTACGAGGTCTAGCTCTCCCTTTCCGCCCCGAACCGGCGGTACAGGTAGGTGAACACGTCCCGGCACACGGCGGCAATAGGCACCGCCACCAGCATGCCCCACAGGCCGGCCACCTCGCTGGTGAGCACCAGCAGCACCATGATGACCGCGGGGTGCATGGCTACCGCCTGCCCCTGGATCCTGGGCACCAGGAGGTTGTTCTCGAGCTGCTGCACGCCGACGTACAGGATCAGGACCAGCAGCACCTTCTCCGGCGCGTTGGCCAGGGTGACCAGGATCCCGATGACCGATCCCAGGATAGGCCCGAGGATGGGGATCAGCTCCGTGACCCCCGAGATCAACCCCAGCACCAGCGCAGAAGGCACCCCCAGCAGCGCCAGGCCGATGCCCGTCAGCAGGCCCACGGCCAGCCCCAGAAAGAGCTGCGCCCGTAGGTAGGAGGAGAGCACCCGGTCGACGATACCTGCCACCGCGGCCACGTCCTCCTGGGCGCCTGCCGGCACCAGGCGGTAGAACCAGGCGCGGGCCTGCTCCCGGTCCTTCAACACATAGAAGAGCCACACCGGGATGGTGAGGAGCCCTAGGAGGAGGCTGAAGGTCTGAGAGACCACCGCCAGCCCCTTCACCAGCCCTTCCTGGACGGCGCTGCCCAGGTTCTGGGCGCTGCGGGCCAGGGCGTCTTCGATGCCGCCGCGGAGCTCCGGCGGCACACTGGCCTGGTACTCCGCCGCGAGGCTGTCCAGCACCTCCTGGGCCCGGGCTACCGTGGCGGGCAGCAACTCGAAGAAGTGGAGCACCTGCTGCACCAGCATAGGCAGCACCAGGACGCCTGCCAGCACCAGCAACGCCAGCATGGCAAGGTAGACCGAGAGGAGGGCCAGGAGGCGCGCCTGGCCCCTCCGTTCTGTCGAGAAGGGGAGCGCGCCCTCGATCCGCCGCACCAGGGGCAGCGCCACGTAGGCCAGCGCCAGCCCCAGGATGAAGGGCGTCAGCGCACCCCGGGCCAGGAACAGAAACAGGCCCACGCCACACAGCGCCACGATCACCAGGATCCGGCGGTTGCGCTGTCCGGACTCGGCCTGCAATAAGCCCTGCATCCTATTCCCCGGGCGCCGTCCTGGGCGGTGTCCTGAGCTTGCGGTGTCCTGAGCTTGTCGAAGGGTCGAAGGGGCCCTCCAAGGGCGCCGTCTCGGTGCCGCCGGGAGCCGCCGGTGGCTCTCGCAACCGCTGGTAGTCTCCCTCCAGCTCCTGGAGCTGATCCGGCGGGGGAATCAGGTTGCCGTAGCGGGCGGCGGCGAAGGCGTGGGTGATACGCCCTACTTCCTCCTCCCGTCCGGCGAACACAGCGCCCAGCCGGCCCTGGAACTCGAAGGGTGTCCGCCACTGCTCCCGCACTATCCCGACCCTGGCCGCATGCTGCACCATCCCAAAGTAGAGACGCAGGATACCCTCCAGGTTGGCCGCGCCGGGCGCGCCCCGCCCCAGCAGGCCTGAGAGCACTCGCTGCACCCAGCCAGGTAGCTCACCGGAGCCCCGGCCGCTCTCCCACAGGGAGTCGCGTTCTTCCGTGAGAGACTCGCCGCGGCCCGACAGTCGTCTTCGGAAGGCCAGGGCCAGGACCACCAGGACCACCAGCGCGATGCTGCCGAAAATGGTGACCCGCAGCGTATCCAGCACCCAGGTGGGGATGCCCGATCCCTCCGCCTGCTGCTGGTTGGCCAGGAGCCCCTGCTCGTTGGGCAACTGGATCTGAAAGGCATCCCGGTTGATGAAGGAGAGGAGCCAGTTGAGGGCGTTGATGAGCAGCTCTGCCAGGAGGCCGGCGGCCAGCAGGAACTCGAAGAAGACAATGGTGGTGGCGAACTCCACCACTTTTGCCAGGGCCACCAGGACACCGCTCAGCTCCCCGTAGGGCAGGAAGGCCAGCACCAGGCCGGCCACACAGATGGCCAGGATGGTGCTCAGGGGGAGCAGACCGGCCATGCCCCGCAGGCCAATGTTCCGGCCGTGGTCCACCCGCTCCAGGTGCGCCAGGGCCAGCGCCAGGAGGCTGGCCATGAAGAAGGGGACGGCCATGAAGGAGGCGCCGTCTGCCATGGCAACAAACCCCTCCAGAAGGGCCTGAATGGTCACCAGGACCACGCCGGAGCGGAAGGCGCCCAGCACGCTATCGAAGGTGGGGAGGTCCTCGGCCAGGCGCAGGCCACGCCACCAGATCACGATGCCCAGGCCCAGCGTAAGCACCGTCTGCCGACCCTGGTCGAAGGCGCCCGCGCCACCACCGACGTAGGCGGGTGGCCAGCCCAGGTCCCAGAAGTCACCCCGGCCCGTCACCAGGAGCCGAGCCATGCCGTTCACGGCCGCCACCGCCAGGGCCATCCCCAGCAGGCGGAGCTGACCCTCCTCCAGGTCCAGGTGCTGCAGCAGGTAGCCCGCGCCGTACGCGGCCAGGAGCAGCACGCAGACCGCCAGGGCCGGCATGGCCGACCGCGGCGCTCCAGACATGAGCGAGAAGAAGGCCACCAGGGCCGTCAACCAGGCGCCCTCCATGGCCAGGCGGGCCAGAACCAGGAGCACCGGGCGGGTCAGCATCTCAGCGGATTCCCGAGAAAGCGGGGGCCTGGCCCACGTCCACTACCTGGATGCCATCCACCGGGCTGACCAGGGGCCGCTGAGCTGTGTTCAGCACGGTGACCGGATGGCCCCTCTGGAGCACCCGCGCCAGGGCCGCCCACAGGGGCTCTGTCACCAGCGCCGCCACGCATACGATGGTCGCGCCCCAGGGGAAGCGGTGGCTCTCCTCCTCCATCAGCTCCGCCAGGGTGGAGGTGGTAAGGGGGATGACGCCCGCCAGCGCCTCCAGGATGTGGACGAGCTGGTCCGGACTGCGGCTGGGCGGAATGCGGATGGGATACTCGGACTGGGGGAAGCTGCCGTTGGCGATGAGGCCCACCGACCAGCGACGGTCGTAGGCGTGGCGGGCCACGGAGGCTGCACAGGTGATATTGCGCTCCAGCAGCTCCGGGATGTACCCCTCCCAGGAATGCTCCATGGTGTCGATGTTCAGCAGCACCAGCAGGTGCAGCGTAGTGGACGGCTCGAACTGGCGCACCTGGAGGCTCTGGCGGCGGGCCGAGGCCTTCCAGTCCACGTGCTTGAGGGGGTCCGTGGGCTGGTAGTCCCGCACGCCCACGGTACGGCTGGGGTCCTGAAAGATGCGCTCCCGGCTGCGTACGTCTCCGAAGGGCCGGCGCTCTGGGAGAGAGAGCGCCGCCAGGGGGACCATCCGGGGGTAGACCAGCAGCGGCGGGCTCTGCTCCACCTCGTAGCGCCGCGGGAACATGCCAAAGAGGTCGCCGGCCCGCACCACCGTGGGTCCCAGCCGGTAGAAGCCCCGCATGGCGCAGGAGAGGGGATAGCGCCAGGTGAGCCGCTCGTAGGGAGCCAGGGAGGTGGTGCGGAACAGGAGCAGCATCTGGGAGAGGTGGGAGGGCAGCAGCTCCGCCCCGGAGAGGGGGAGAGCCTCCGGCACCTGCTCCTGCACCTCCAGCCAGAGCAGGGGCAGGAGCTTGCGGTTGCTCAGCCGGATCTCCAGGTCGATCAGCTCGCCGTGGAAGGCACGGGAGACGGAGAAACCGTGGGCATAGCGCACCCCGCGGAAGGCGAGGTAGCTCCACAGGCGGGTGACGCCGTCGGTTACGAAGATCAGCATGCCCAGGATGGTGATGACCGTCCGCCCCGAGAGCGCGCCGATGATGAGGAGCAGGGTGGTGAGGTGGAGCCAGACGTCGCCGAACATGCGGCTAGACCGGCACGGCCACCGACTCCAGCACCTCCCCGAGCACCTCGTCGGTGGTGCGGCCCCGCAGCCGGGTCTGGGAGGTGAGGATCAGGCGGTGGACCAGCACCGCGGAGGCCACCGCCTTCACGTCGTCCGGCAGGGTGTAGTCCCGCCCCGCCAGCGCGGCCCAGGCCCGGGCCGCCCGGAAGAGGGAGAGGCTGGCCCGGGGGCTGGCGCCCAGCGCCAGGCTGGGGTGCTCCCGGGTGGCCTGGCAGAGTTGCACCACGTAGTCCACCAGGCTGTCCTCCATCCGCACCCGCTGCACGGCCTTCTGGAGGGCCAGCACCTCTTCCGAGGCTACCACGGTGTGCAGGCCTTCCAGAGGATCATCGCCCTGAAAGCGGAGCAGGATGCTCCGCTCCTCCACCCGCGTGGGGTAGCCCATGCGGACGCGCAGCAGGAAGCGGTCCAGCTCCGCCTCGGGCAGGGGAAAGGTGCCCTCCAGCTCGATGGGGTTCTCGGTAGCCAGCACCATGAAGGGCTGCGGCAGGGGGATGGTGGCGCCGTCCACGGTGATCTGGGCCTCCTGCATGGCCTCCAGCAGCGCCGCCTGGGTGCGGGGCGTGGCCCGGTTGATCTCATCGCCCAGGACGACCTGGGCGATGATGGGCCCGGGGCGGAACTGGAACTCCCCCTCCTTCTGGTTGTAGAAGTTGATGCCGGTGATGTCGGCGGGCATCAGATCGGGGGTGAACTGGATGCGCTTGAAGCTGCACCCCAGCGAGCGGGCGAAGGCCTTGGCCAGGGTGGTCTTGCCGATGCCGGGCACGTCCTCAATGAGGATGTGCCCCTGGCACAGGAGGGCCACCAGCATCAGAGTGATGGCTTCGTCCTTGCCGACGATGACCAGGCCCACATTGGCCCGCACCCGGTCCGCTGCGGCCTTGGCCAATGTGATATAGGCAGGGCCGGCGCCCTCGGCGTGACCGTCCCGTGAGGATCCTTGAACCATCTGCGCGTCGCCTTCCTCCAGCAGTCTCCTACTCCCAAGGGCTGGAGCGGTCTGCCCCGGAGATTACCCTATACTACCAGAGGGTCACGGTAGCGCCAACCTGCGGGTTCCCCTGCCAGGCCCAACCCTCTGCCGCCATGGCTCGCCCTAACACTGCCCGGGTGTTACCCTGCTCTCATGAGGCTTCCCGTCCCCCGCCAGCCTCCCTACAGCTCCTCACCAACCCCCACCCCCTATTCGTTTTCGATTCGTTTTGCAAATAAAACGTTCATCGCTGCCACCCCCAACACCAGCGATGTCCTGCTACGCCGTCGCGGTGCTGGAAGGATCGCCCGGCGTAACGGCCTCCACGAAGCGCCGCAGCTCCTCGGGCTCGGGGTACAGCCACTCCAGGGTGAGCAGCGGCGGGCCTTCCAGGGTGCGCAGCCCCTCGCGGCACTCCTTCTGTTCCAGCGAGGGCATCCAGTCCCGGCACACCTGGGGCCGCACCGGGTGGATGGCGCAGGCAGCTCTGCCCTCGTGAAAAGCCAGAAACACGCACCCCTGGTCCGTGGCCCTGAGCTGCCGCCAGCCCCGGCGCAGGGGATAGGCGCGGGTGTAGCGCCTCTTGAGGGTGGCCAGGCTCAGCCCCAGGTCGGCGGCCAGGCGGCGCAGCTCCTCCGGGCCGAGGAGCGGCTGCCAGCGGACGCAGCACACGCCGCAACGGAAGCAGGGTATCTCCCTGGGCGTGGGGGGTTCCTCCGCAGTCACCCTGGCTACTCGCGGCAGGGTAGGGGCGATTGTCATGGGAGCCACCGCTCAGTCACCGGCAGCGGGCCAGTCCGGGCAGGCGGCGCACTGGGCCGGGCGCCCGATGTCTGCCACGGGGTACGCTGCCTCCTGTAGCAACCTGAGCAGCAACCCCAGGGGCAAGCCCACCACGTTGCAGTAGCAACCGTCGATCCGCTCCACTGGTTGAAAGACGGTGTCCTGGATGGCGTAGGCGCCGGCCTTATCCAGGGCGGCGCCCGAGGCCACGAACGCCTCCAGCTCTGTGCCTGTGTAGGCCCGCATCCACACCTGGGTGGCGCACACGTCGGCCCAGCACTGGCCGCAGCGCGCCACGGCCACCCCCGTGACCACCCGATGCCCGGCGCTTCGCAGCCGGCGGAGCATCTGCCGGGCCTCCGCGGCGTCCGCGGGCTTACCCAGCGCGGTCATGCCTAGGGCCACCAGGGTGTCTGCGGCCACCACGATGACCTCAGAGCCGGCGGGCTGCTGCTGGGCTTTGGCCGTGGCCAGGCGTACCGCTTCTTCCTCCGCGGAGCAGCCGGGGCGCAGACCCTCGTTCACGGCGGAGGGCCGGACCTGAAAGGGGAGGCTCAGCAGGTGTAGAAGCTCCCGGCGCCGGGGTGAGGCCGAGGCCAGCACCAGTTCCGAAGGGGCGGCCATCAGGGGAGGGTGAACCGCTGCCCAGTCGCGTAGCGGGTGCTGCTGCCCTGATGGAACAGGGCGACGCCGCCCCGCCCCATGACCTGCCAGGTGTCGCCATCGCCCACCGCGGCGGTGTGCTCGTCTACACCCAGCAGCGCCAGCGCTGGCGGCAGCAGGTCTATGTAGCGGGCCAGGCGTTCGCCCGCCAGGCGGTTGAAGTGGGGCGCCACGGCGATGCCGGGCAGCAGCCCAAGGCCCTCCGCCCACTCCCAGGCCATGTCCCTGGGCGCCTG
>JACPQN010000073.1 GCA_016190485.1 Chloroflexota bacterium | reverse complement strand
GGGGGTGAAAATGATGGTCGGGCACAAACGCCGGCTGCGGCCTCCCTGGGCGCGGCTGATCGAACTGGTCCGGCCGAATGGGCCGCTGGGCGAACCCCTGGCCATCCAGGCCTGCGGCTATGCCGACTACCGCCCCTATCGCTTCACCGAGAGCTGGTGGGGCGACCCGCGGCGGTGCGGTGGCCAGTTGCACGCCACCAACGTCCACGTGATCGATTGGTTCCGCGCCATGTGCGGCGAGGCCCGCAGGGTCAGCGCCTTTTACGGCCCGCAGCACGAGACCGGCTACCAGTACCCCGACATTCTCCACCTCACCTTCTCCTTTCACCGCGGGGCAGTGGCCACCCTGACCAGTGCCATGACCTTTCCCCTCCACAAATTCCGCGAATCCGAGGGACCCTGGGGCGAGTGCCGGCACGGGGGGTTCAAGTTAGTTCCCAGCCTGGACCACATCGACCTGTACTGGCAGCGCCTGGACGAAGAGCATCCCCACTACGAGCGCTTCGACGACCTGGGTTTCGACCACGCGTACCGCCTGGAAACCGGCGACTTCGCCCGCTGGGTGCAGGAGGATCACCCCCCCTGCCTCACCTGGGTGGAGGGGTTGCGCTGCGTGGAACTGATGGAGGCCGCGCACCGCTCGGCCGAGGCCGGCGGCCAGGTGGTGGAGTTGCCCCTCTATCCCGAACTGGAGCTGAGTTGATGCCCTACGAGCTGCGCCGCATCCGCCATATTCCCAATGTGGACCACCCCGAATCCCTCTCGGTGGGACCGCAGGGCGAGGTGTACACCACCGGGACCGGAGCCCAGGTCTACCGGGTGGATCTGGAGAAGAACAGCGCCCAGATCATCGCCCGCACTCCCAATCGCTGCCTGGGCCAGGCCGTGGACGCGGCGGGCAACCTCTACTGCGCCGACTGCGTGGCCGGCCAGGTGCTGCGCCTCACGCCCCAGGGGCAGCTCAGCACCTATGCCACTGGACCGGGAGGTCGGCCTTTCCTGTGCACCAACTATCCGGCCTTCGACCGGCAGGGCAACCTGTATCTTTCGGACAGCGGCGACTGGTCGGGGGAGGTCAACGGCCACCTCTACAAGATTCCACCCGGCGGCGGTGAGGCCAGGTTGTGGTACCCGGAGGCGGTGGATACCCCCAATGCCATCGCCCTCGACGCCGGGGAGCAACATCTCTATTTTGTCGAAACCTTCGGCAATGCCGTCGCCCGCGTCGCCATCGGGACGGACGGAGGGGCTGGGGCCTTCGAGCGGGTGGTGCACATGCCCCGCCACGTCCCCGACGGCATTGCCTTTGACAGCGATGGCCGGCTGTGGATCGCTTGCCACCGGCCCGACGCCATCTACGTGTTCGACCTGCAAAGCCGCCGGCTCGAACTCTTCGCCGAGGACTGGCGGGGCGAGGCCCTGCGCGGGCCCACCGATGTGGTCTTTGCCGGGCCCCGGCGCGACATCCTGCTGGCCGCCTCGCTCGACAATCTGGTGATTCACCGTTTCGACGACCCCGGGGTGCGCGGGCTGCCGCTTGAGCATCCCCATCTTCCCATCAGTTCATAGGAGGTCCGCATGGCCAAGACCAAGGTAGTCCAGAACGCCCGCAGACAGGATCCCACGGCTCTAGGCCGCAACTTCAAGCGCCGGTTGCAGGCCGGCGAGGTGGTGTTGGGGGGCTCGGTGGCCGAGTACCTGCGGCCCTCCCTGGCCAAGATCTACGCCCAGGCCGGGTACGACTTCATCTACGTGGACAAGGAGCACATGTTCTTCGACGGGGCGGAGATGACCGACTTCATCCTGGCCGCCCGGGACAACCAGCTGCCGGTGGTCTCCAAGATCGGCGAACTCAACCGCGCCGAAACCGCCCGCCTGCTGGAGGCCGGGGTGGTGGGCGTGCAGTTGCCCCGCAGCGAGAGCCGGGCCCAGCTCGAGGAGTTGGTCTCGTACATGAAGTTCC
This sequence comes from Chloroflexota bacterium, assembly GCA_016190485.1. Taxonomy (GTDB): domain Bacteria; phylum Chloroflexota; class Dehalococcoidia; order SHYD01; family SHYD01; genus JACPQN01. The sequence continues at coordinate 1,856 of JACPQN010000073.1, read as the reverse complement.
CGCCCAAGGGCACCCGGGCCGGGGCCCCCTGCTATGGCAACGTGGACTACGCCTGGCCGGCAGACGACCGGGGATGGCTGCGCCGGGCCGACGAGTCGGTGGCCGTGGTGGTCCACATCGAGACGGCGCTGGGGTACGAGAAGGCCGAGGAGATCGTCTCCACCCCGCAGGTGGACATGGTCTACGTGGGGCCGTACGATTTCTCCATCGCCATGGGGGAGCCGGGCAACTACGATCACCCGCGGGTGCGCAAACCGATGCTGGAGATCCTCGCGCTGTGCCGCAAATACCAGGTGGCCTTCGGCACCAGCGCCTCCAGTCCGCAGCGGGGCCTGGAGTGGATCGCCAAGGGCTGCCAATTCTTCGAGCTGGCCACCGAACAGGGCCTGATCATCGACGGGGCCGCCGAGTTGGTCCGGGCCTACGGCGCGAGGAAGTGAGGGCGAGGTTCTATTGGTGCTCCGGTGGTGCTCCGGGGCGGTATCCCCGCCTCCCTGGCCAGAGGTAAAAGCAGATGAAGATCACGGATATCCAGACCCAGGTGATGAATGTCCCCGCTGCGGATGGGGTGACCCCGCGGCGCAACTGGGTCTTCGTGGAGGTGCGCACTGACGCGGGGATCACCGGGATCGGCGAGGCCACCACCGAGTACCACGAAATGGCGGTGGCCGCGCAGATAGAAAGCGAATTGAAGCCGCGCCTGCTGGGCATGGACCCCACGGACGTCGAGCGGATCTGGCAACTGGGGCACCGCGATTTCTGGTGGAAGCGGGGGGTGGTGCATACCAGCGCCCTGAGCGGGATAGACCAGGCCCTGTGGGACATCGCCGGCAAGGCCGCGGGGCAGCCGGTCTTCAAGCTCCTGGGCGGCCGGGCCCGGGACCGCATCCGCTGCTATGCCCGCGCTGACCTGGGCCTGGGTTCCCTGGAGGAGCACGCGGCCCAGGCGCTAGCAGAGGGCTTCGACGCCTTCAAACACGGGTACGGGACCGAGGTCCGCCCCTTTGCCCCTGAGTCACAAGTGTCGGTGGCCCTCGAAGAACTGGGGCGCCTGCGCCGGGCCCTGGGGTCCCGGGCGGCGCTGATGATCGACTGCGCTGGGTTGTTCACCCCGCAGACCGCGCACCGGCTGATGGGGGGGCTGGCGCCGCTGGAGCTGTTCTTCGTGGAGGAGCCGCTCGAACAGGGCACGGTGGAACCTTATCTGCGCCTCAAGCGCGATTTCCCCCAGATGAGATTGGCGGCTGGGGAGCGGTGGATGACCCGCTGGGACTGCCGGGAGTGGTTCGAGCGCCAGGCCGTGGACGTGTGCCAGGTGGATATCTGCCATACCGGAGGGATCAGCGAGTTGATGAAGGTGGCCCACTGCGCCGAGGTGTACGGCATCGCGGTAGCGCCCCACAACCCGTACGGGCCGGTGGCCCTGGCCGCGGCAGCGCACGCGGCCGCGGCCATGCAGAATTTCCTGATCCTGGAGCACTGCCGGCTGCGCCCCTGGTTCGAGCAGGTGCAGAAGGTGGCGGTGCCCATCCGGGGAGGGTACATCGAGGTGGACGAGCTGGCCAGGCGCCCCGGGCTGGGGGTGGAGCTGGACATGGAATTGGTGCGTTCGCGGCCCCATCGCCCGTTGCCGGCGGGTCGGCACGTGGACCCGCTGGGCGGGACGGGGTTGTACTGAAGATGGCGATCAGCGGGCTGATCTTCGACTGCGACGGGGTGCTGGTGGACAGCGAGAAATTCAGCTGCGGGGCCTGGCTGCCGGTGCTGCGGCGGCGCGGCATCGAGGTTGAGCTGTCCGACATCGAGGCCTTCATCGGCCAGTCGGACCAGGCGGTGCTGGAACACTACCGGGCCCG
>JACPQN010000084.1 GCA_016190485.1 Chloroflexota bacterium | reverse complement strand
CTCCTAGCCTCACCCTGGGAAGGGGAGGAATGATGGTTCCCCTCCCTGGAAGGGAGGGGGAAGGGGAGGGTTCGTGACTGGAGGTTTGGACCCCCTCCTAGCCTCCCCCTGAGAAGGGGAGGAATGATGGTTCCCCTCCCTGGAAGGGAGGGGGGAGGGGAGGGTTCGTGACTGGAGGTTTGGACCCCCTCCTAGCCTCCCCCTGGGAGGGGGAGGAACGTAACTCTGCACTGAGGTGAAACCATGAACCTGGTTGACGTCAAAGGGGCGGTGGACCTGCACATCCACTCCTATCCCTGCATCTTCCCCCGGCTGGCGGACGACCGGGAGGTGGTGAAGGCCTCGGCCGAGGCGGGGATGAAGGCGGTGCTCCTCAAGTGCCACCACGAGAGCTCCGTCAGCCGGGCCTACCTGCTCCAGAGCGAGTTTCCGGACATCCGAGTATTCGGCGGCATCGTGCTCAACCAGTTCGTGGGCGGCATCAACCCCGCGGCTGCGGAGGTGGCCCTGCGCCTGGGCGCCAAAGAGGTGTGGATGCCCACCATAGACTCTCGCCATCACGTGGATGTCCACGGCGCCCGGGGCGCCTACGACGTCCAGTCCAGCGACGCCAGCTTCGTGTGGGGAGACCCCATCTCCGTGCTGGGAGATGATGGCAGGCTCACCGAGGAGGCCACCGTGGTGCTGGAGCTCATCGCCAAGTACGATGCCATCCTGGGCACGGCCCACCTCTCCCTTCAGGAGATCACGCCGCTCGTTCAGGAGGCCAAGCGCCGGGGTGTCAAGAAGATCCTCATCACCCATCCCTACTTCCGGGTGCCCGCGGGCATGAACCTGGACTTCCTGCGGGAGATGGCGCGCCTGGGGGCCATCGCGGAGTTCGGCTTCTGCACTATCTCGCCCATGTGGGCTTACGCCAGCCTGGACCAGACCAAGGAGGCTATGGAGGCCATTGGCTACGACAACTGCGTCATCATGAGCGACGCCGGTCAGACCCACAACCCCATCGCGCCGGAGGCGGTGCGCCTCTACGCTCAGTGCCTCTACGAGAAGGGCGTGTCCGAGTCCCACCTGGAGCGCCTCATGGCCAGGACTCCCTCCGCCATGCTCGGGATCGACTAGGTAGCTATCTCAAAAAGCGCAGAGGGCACTGCTTCGTTCGAACACGCTCCTCACCCTCTCCCTGGCCCTCTCCCCTCGAGGGAGAGGGGACGAAGGTGCTTCCTCTCCCCTGGTGGGAGAGGATTGAGGAGAGGGGGAGACTAATGCGAATTATCACACTCCTACACCCGTTTGAGATAGTTACGAAGGAGCAGCCAATGCCCGACTGGAGCAGCCGGCGTAAGATCGCCGGGAGCATTCTGGAGACTGCCGGCCTCACCCCACTGGTGGAGCTGCGCCGGGTCGTCGCGGGGGCTGGCGCGCGCATTTGCGGCAAGCTGGAGTTCTTCAACCCCAGCCAGAGCGTGAAGGACCGCATCCTCCCCTTCATGGTGGGGCAGGCGGAGCGCCGGGGCGACCTGAAGCCCGGTATGAGCATCATCGAAGCCTCCACCGGCAGCACCGGCATCGCCACCGCCATGGTGGGCGCCGCCAAGGGCTATCCCGTGGTGATCGTTATGCCCGAGGGTATGAGCGAGGAGCGAAAGAAGTCGGTCCTGGCCTACGGCGCCGAGCTGATCCTCACCCCAGGTGGTGAGAGCGACGTGGACCTGACCCTGGCCAAGGTGGCGGAGCTGAAGGCCCACCAGCCCGGCCGCTTCTGGGAGGCGGGGCAGTTCACCAACTGGGACAACGTGGAGGCCCACTACCGGACCACCGGCCCCGAGCTGTGGGAGCAGACGGGGGGCGAGATCGACATCTTTGTGGCGGCCCAGGGCACCGGCGGCACCCTGACGGGAGTGGCTCGCTACCTGCGAGAGCAGAAACCCAGCGTGCGCATCTTTGCCGTGGAGCCGGAGGAGTGCCCCATCCTCTCCGGCGGCTCCTGGGGGCCCCACCAGATCGAGGGCATCGGCGACGGCTTCATCCCGGAGATCCTGGACGAGACCCTGCTGGACGGCGTGGTCACCGTATCCTCGGAGGACTCCATCGCCATGGCCCGACGCCTGGCCCAGGAGGAGGGCATCCTCTGCGGCATCTCCTCGGGCTGCAACGTGCAGGCGGCGCGGAAGCTGGCCCGCAGCTATCCCGAAGCCCGCATGATCTGCACCATGATCGTGGACACCGGGTTGCGTTACTTCTCCACGCCCCTCTTCGGCGAGGAGACCGCGGCGGAGGTGCCGGAGCGGGAGCATCCCATCCGGGAGTCGGACCGCCAGCGCCTGGCCCGCCGGCAGCTCATCATCGTGCGCTGATGGCCGCCGCCGCGGTGGCCGGGCTTTCTTGCGTCCTCTGCGAGCGCACCTACGCTCCGGAGGACGTTCTGTATGCCTGCCCTTCCTGCGGCCCCCTGGGGACGCTGCGGGTGCGCTACGACTACCGCTGGATCGCGCCCGAGTTCCAGCCCCGCCGTTTGCCCAGGCGCAAAGAGAGCCTGAACATGTGGCGCTACTATCCGCTGCTGCCCGTGGGCGAGGGCTGGCGGCGCTTCCCTCTCCCTGTGGGCTGGACGCCTCTGACCCCAGCGCCGAGGTTGCGCCGGGCGCTGGGCCTGCGCAACCTGCACCTGAAAGACGACACCCGCAACCCCACAGCTTCCCTGAAGGACCGGGCCAGCGCGGTTGCGGTGGTGCGGGCGCTGGAGGCCGGGTACCCCGAGGTGGCCTGCGCCTCCACCGGCAACGCCGCGGCGTCTCTGGCGGGGTTGGCCGCAGCCGCGGGCCTGAGCAGCCGTATCTTCCTCCCCGCCAGCGCGCCCCGGGCCAAGGTGGCCCAGTTGCTGGCCTACGGCAGCACGGTCTACTCCATTCAGGGCAGCTACGACCAAGCCTTCGATCTCTGCGTCCAGGCGTGCCAGCGCTTCGGCTGGTACTGCCGCAACACCGGCTACAATCCGTATATGGTGGAGGGCAAGAAGACGGTAGCCCTGGAGATCGCGGAGCAACTGGGCTGGCGCTGCCCGGACAAGGTAGTCGTGCCCGTGGGTGATGGGTGCATCATCAGCGGCGTGTGGAAGGGCTTCTGGGACCTCTACCAGCTCGGCATCACCGACCGCCTGCCCCAGCTCATCGCGGTCCAGGCGGAAGGCTCTCAGGCCATCAGGCTGGCCCTGGAAGGCGACGGCCAGCTAAGGCCCGTGAAGGCCCGCACCATCGCGGACAGCATCTCGGTCGACCTGCCCCGCAACGGCGCCATGGCGGTGCAGGACATCCGGGCCTCGGGTGGGCTGGCGGTGGCGGTGAGCGATGAGGAGATCATGCATGGGGTGCTGTTGCTGGCCCGGCAGGCGGGTATCTTTGTGGAGCCTGCCGCGGGGGCCAGCCTGGCCGGGCTCCTCAAGCTCCTTGAGGCGAACAAGGTGGGCGCGTCGGAGACGGTGGTGCTGCTGGCCACGGGTGGCGGGCTGAAAGACGTGGACAGCGTGCTGAAGGCGACCGACGCGCCGGCGGCCGTGGCGCCGGCGCTGGGAGCCATCGTCCGGCGCGTGGAGCAGGAACGCTAACTTGTCCTGAGCAACGTCGAAGGCCAGAAAGCGGGAGGCCCATGCAGTTCGAGTGGCTCATCCTGGCGGACGCGGCGCAGATCGTCGGCGGGAAACTCTTTCTCCTGGGTGGTGGCTGGGACGTGCTCACTATCAACGGGCCCTTCCCGCTGGAGCAGCGGTTTGCCCTGGCCGCCGCCTTCCGGGTGCCCTGGCATGAGACCAATCAGCCCCACCAGGTGGAGCTGGAGATCGTGGATGTGGACGGCGGCGTGCTGGGTAGGATCGAGGGCAACGTAGAAGTAGGGCGGCCGCCCGGCACGCTACCCGGGCAGGATCAGCGGGCGCAGCTCGCCGCCGACGTGACCCTCAGGCTGGAGAAGGCGGGTATCTACGCCATCATCGGCCGCATCAGGGGCCAGGAGGAGGCGCGCGTTACCTTTCGGGTGGTGGCGGGGCCGAGGTAGCCCAGGGATTGCTCCTCTTGGAGCTTTTGCACCTATTCCCCTCTCCCCATGGGAGAGGGCCAGGGTGAGGGAGGGGGAGAGGCTAGAAAACCTCACATCCTCTCAGCGGGTTTCCCACTGGGGCTTGCGGCGCTCCGCGAAGGCGATGATGCCCTCTTTTGTGGTGGCGGAGTCCCGGAACTGCTCCACGGCCAGACGGTGGTAGGCCTGGGCGAAGTCGTAGGGGGCGGTACGGGTCACCAGCGCGCTGCGCTTCATGGCCTGCAGCACCTCAGGAGGGTACTCCGCCAGGCGCTGGGCGAGTTGCTCCGCGGTGGGCATCAGCTCTGCTGGCGGTGTCACCTTGACCACCAGCCCCCAGTAGAGGGCGAGCTGCGCCGGAATCGGCTCCGCAGTCAGCACCATGTACCAGGCAGCGCTGAAGGGGATGAGCCTGCCCAGCAGCCCGGGCGACGTGGGAATCCCCCGGCGCACCTCGAAGTCCCCGAAGATGGCGTTCTCCGAGGCGATGCGGATGTCGCAGGCCAGGGCGCGCCCCAGGCCCCCGGCCACGGCGTAGCCGTTCACCGCGGCGATGGAGGGCTTGAGGGTGTCCATGTAGGGTGGGGGCGTGTTGACGGTCTCCTCGCCCCGGCGTGCCCGCTCTGCTGCGGCCTTCAGGTCCATGCCGCTGCAGAAGGCCTTGTCGCCGGCCCCGGTCATGATGATGACCTTGAGGTCGGGGTCTCGGTCGAAGTCCTGCTCGCACTGGTAAATGGTCTCGGTGGTCTCCAGGTCGCAGGCGTTGCGCACCTCGGGCCGGTTGATGGTCAGGTAGGCGATGGGCCCCTTCTTCTCGTAGATGACTTTGCTGGTGGCCATGGCGTCCTCCCCTGGCTAGCTGAGTCCCAGGATGGTCTTGTAGTCCGGGTTGTACTCGTTGATGAAGCCCTGACGCAGCAGCTCCTCCGGCGGTGCAGGCCGCTGGGGCCGCCGCTGCGCCGGTACCATGCCCGTGATGCCCTGGGCCTCCAGCGCGACGATCTGGTCGGGCGGGTAGCCCAGGAGCTCCGCCAGCACGTACCGGTTGTGCTGCCCCAGGGTGGGCGCCGGCTGATCCGGCGGCGGCTGGATGCCGGAGATGGGCCAGGAGCTGCGCAGGTGGGGCCGCAGGCCCGTAGGCGCCGGCTGAGCCACGGTACGAAAGAAGTCTCTGGCGCGGAGCTGGGGGTCCAGCAGCAGATCTTTGTTGGTGGCGACCACGCCCGCGGGCACCCCGGCGGCCTGGAGCCGCTGCATCAGCTCCTCCGGCGGGAAGCCCCTGGTCCAGGCGGCGATGCTCTGCTCCAGGCCGGCCTCGTGCACTTTGCGGCCGGGCGCCGTGGCATAGTGAGAATCCGCCGCCCACGCCGGGTTGCCCATCACCATCCGGAGCTGCTCCCAGTCGTGATCGCTCCGGCAGGCGATGGCGATCCAGCGGTCGTTCCCCTGGCAGGGGAAGACCTGGTGGGGCGCCAGGGCAGGGTCGTGGTTGCCCTGGCGGGCCGGCGCCCGCCCGGTAAAAGCGTACTCCAGCACCATCTCGCCTAGCTGGGAGACCGCGACCTCGTACTGGGCCAGGTCTATCCACTGGCCCTTGCCGGTGCGGGTGCGGAAGGCCAGGGCTGTGAGAATGGCGAAGGTGGCGTTCATGGCGGAGATCACGTCGTTGTAGAGCAGGCCGCCCTGCACCGGAGGTCCATCCTCGTACCCCGTGACCCAGGTGAGGCCCGAGACGGCCTGGAGCGCCGAGCCGTAGGCGATGTAGTTGCGCCAGGGTCCGGTGTTGCCATAGGCCGTGGAGGAGAGATAGATGAGGTCCGGCTTGATGGCCCGCAGCGCCTGGTAGTCCAGCCCGAAGTTGTGCATCACCCGGGGCGGGAAGTTCTCCGCCACCACGTCGGAGATGGTCACCAGCTCCTTGAAGACCCGAACGCCCGCCTCAGTCCGCAGGTCCAGGGTGACGCCCAGCTTGTTGCGGTTCATCTCGTGGTAGGCGCCGCCGTGGTTCCAGTAGTCCTCGGGTGGCTGGCCGTCGGGCTGGGGCTGGCCCCGGCTCATGTCGGGCCGTACGGTGGACTCGATCTTGATGACCTGCGCTCCCAGGGCTGCCAGAGGGGTGATGGCGAAGGGCAAGGCCCAGGCCTGCCCCGGTTCCAGAATGCGGATGCCTTCCAGGGGGAGTCTACGCATGCCACCGCACCTAGACGACCCCTGCCGCCCGCAGCCGCGCCAGCTCCTCCCGGCTGTAGCCCAGCTCGCCGGATATTACCTCGGCGGTGTGCTGGCCCAGGAGTGGCGCCGGGCGCCGGTGCTGCCGGGGGCTCTCGCTGAGCTTCACCAGCGCGCCGGGCATGCGCACCCTGCCCGCTGCGGGATGCTCACTCTCGACAAAGAAGCCCCTGGCCTCTAGCTGCGGGCAGTGATAGATGTCCTGTGCGGACTGCACCGGGGCAAAGGGGAAGCGCCACTCCTGCGCCTGATGGAACCACTCGTCCTTGGCCTTCTCCTTGAAGGCGGGCCGCAGGATGTCGTCCAGCTCGTCGGCGTGCACGGCGCGGTTGCCAGGGGTGCTGAAGCGCTCCTCCAGCAGCTCCGGGATGCCCAGCATCCGGGCGTACGTCTCCCAGTCTCCCATGACGCCGGGGGAGGGCAGGATGTAGCCGCCGTCCCTGGTGGGCATGGGATGGCGCAGGTTGGAGCCTTTGCGGGGCTCCCGGCGCTCCACCAGGCCCACGTAGGAGTACTCCACAATGGTGCTGAACAGGGTACTCGCCACCGCCTCCATGATGGAGATGTCGGCCACGTGGCCCTCTCCCGTAGCCCAGGTATCCAGCAGCGCGGCCACGGTGGCCCCCGCGGCGTTCACGCCAGCGACATACTGGGCCTGATGGTAGCCGTGCTTCACCGGCTCCCGGTCGTAGGCGCCGGTGATGTACTGCATACCTCCCAGGGCGTAGAGGGTCAGCTCTGTGGCCTGGTAGTCCCGGTAGGGCCCCTGCTGGCCGAAGCTGCTGATGCGGGTGACCACCAGCTTGGGGTTGCGCTGCAGCAGCGCGTCCGCTGCCAGGCCCCAGCCTTCCAGCGAACCGGGCGGATAGTTCTCCACCAGCACGTCGGCCTTGGCCAGCAGCTCCGCCAGGAGGGTGCGGCCCGTGGCCGTCCCGGGGTCCAGGGTCAGCGAGCGTTTGTTGGTGTTGAGGTACAGGAACAGCCCCGAGGCCTCCGGGTTGGGCAGGTTCTGGGGAAAGGGCCCTGCCCTGCGGGAGGGGTCGCCGGCGCCGGGCGGCTCTATCTTCAGCACGTCGGCCCCGAAGTCCGCCAGAAGCTTGGCGCAGTACGGCCCGGCGATGTCCCGCCCCAGCTCGATGACCCGCACGCCCTGGAAGGGCTGGGTGACGGCCTCCGGCTGCTCTCCGGTCATCGCTTCTCCGTGCCCCGCAAGCGAGGGTCCAGGATGTCCCGCAGGGCGTCGCCAGCCAGGTTCAGCCCCAGGATGGCCAAGCTCAGGGCCACGCTGGGGGCGATCAGCAGCCGCGGCTCTCGGATGATGTAGATCCGGCCGGCGTCGCTGATCATGCGTCCCCAGGAGGGGGTGGGAGGCGCCGTGCCCAGCCCCAGGAAGCTGAGGGAGGCCTCCACCAGGATCGCGCCGCCCACGGCCGTGGTCGCCAGGATGATGATGGGCGCCAGGACGTTGGGGAGGATATGCAGGGACATGATGCGAAGGTGCCCGGCGCCCATGGCCCGGGCCGCCTCCACATACTGGTTCTGTTTCCGGCTCAGGGTCGCGGCCCGCACCACCCGGTTCACGTTGGGAATGGCCGAGAGGCCGATGGCCAGGGCCACGGTGGCGCCACTCTTGGGCAGCACTACCACCAGCAGCATGGCCAAGATCAGGCCGGGAATGGACATCTTGATATCCATGATGCGCTGGAGCGCCAGGTCGAACCGGCCCTCGACGTAGCCGCTCAGCAGCCCCAGCAAAGACCCCAGGAGTATGCCGATGGAGGTGGCGCCGAGGCCAATGACCAGGGATGCCCTGGCGCCGTGGACCAGCCGGGCGAAGAGGTCCCGCCCCACCTCGTCGCCACCCAGGATGTAGGGCTTGCCCTCTGGAGAGATTATCCCTGGTGGGGCCAGGCGCAGCGCGGGGTACTGCTTCAGGAAATCGTGGGGGGCCACCACGTCGGCGAAGATGGCGGTGAGCACCAGCAGCAGCACCAGGAGGGCGGCCACCGCCCCCAGGGGCTTGGCCCGGGCCAGGCGCCAGGCGCGGGTCGAAAGGGGCTCACCCCGGCGCAGCACCAGGGGCGCCGCGGCAGTGCGGGCCTCGCCGGTCATGAGGCTCTCCCCTTCGGGAACCTATCCAGTCGCATGAGTGAGCGTCCTAGCTGTAGCGGATGCGCGGGTCGAACCACGCGTAGGTGGTGTCCACCAGGAGGTTCACCAGCACGTGCATCACCGCCAGGAAGATGATGCCGGCCTGGAGGGCCGTGTAGTCGGCAAACTGGATGGAGCGCAGGATCAGGTTGCCCACGCCCGGCAGGCCGAAGATCACCTCCACCACCACGATGCCTCCCAGAAGGCCTCCCAGCAGGCTGCCCATGACCGTGATCACCGGGATCATGCTGTTCTTCAGCACGTGGCGGTAGATGACGGCCCGCTCCCGTAGCCCCTTGGCGTGGGCCGTGCGCACGTAGTCCTCCCGCAGCACCTCCAGCACCGCCGAGCGGGTCATCCGCATAGTGGTGGCCGAGAAGTGGGCGCCCAGGGAGACGGCCGCCGGGAGGTACTGCATCAGGTTCTGGCCCGGGTCCTTCCAGAAGGGCACGATGCCCACGGGCGGCATCCACTGCCACAGCAGCGTGGGAACGATGATAACCACCGTGGCCACCACAAAGCTGGGGATGGAGAGCCCCCCGATGCTGATCAGCCGCCCCACGTAGTCCAGCGCCGTGTCCTGGCGGATAGCCGAGATCACCCCCACGGGCACGGCGATGGAGAAGGCCACCAGGGCCGTGAGGAGCCCCAGCTCCAGGCTGGAGGGCACCGCCTGCTTCAGCAGGTCCAGCACCGGCTTACGGGTCAGCAGGGAGTTGCCCAGGTCTCCCTGGGCGATACCGCTGAGCCAGCGGACATACTGCACGTAGCCGGGCACGTCCAGGCCGAGTTGGGCGCGCATGGCTTGCAGCTCCTCCTGGGTGGGCTGCACCTTCTCCTCGATCTGGGCCAGCACCGCGTCGCCCGGCATCAGGCGGATGGCCACGAAGACCAGGGTGGCCGCGCCCCAGACCACTGGGATGGCCAGCAGCAACCGGCGGACGATGTAGCGGTACACGGCGCCTCCTTCTGGCCAGCCCGTGGGTCAGGACCCAGGCGGGCGAGCCGGCACTATGAAAACGTCCTCGTTGCCCGAGGGGTCTCAAGCAACGAGGACGCACATCACGAAGCCTGATTCAGGAGCTGAGGCAGTCTACCGGGCGCTGCCGCCTACTTGTCCAGCCACAGCTCATCCATGCCCGGAATGCCATAGGCCCAGTAGATGGCGGTGGGCATACGGATCCAGGGCTGGCGCACCTTGTGCTCCCGATAGTCCACGGTGGGGATGCGGTACAGCATCTCGTACAGGTAGTCCTGGGCCTTGTCCGAGGCCTCCTTGCGCTTGGCGGGGTCTACCGTCACCCGCACGGCCTTGGCTAGCTCGTCCAGCTTGGGGTCCTTGATGCCCCGGTTCTGCGCCGAGGAGGTGCTGGACTCGAACAGCCGGCCGATGAAGCCGTCCGGGTCGTCGTCGGGCGTGTCGGTGGAGATAGAGATGATGTTCTCCCGCCGGTCCACCATGGCCGCCCGGGCGGCCCTGGAGGCGGCTTCCTTGATTTCCAGCTTGATGCCCGCCTCGCCCACCATCTGCTGGATCACCTCGTGCATCCGGCTGCCGCCGGCGCCGCCGGGCAGGGGCACGTCCACTACCGTGACGTTGGTTTTGCCGGCCTCCTGGAGGAGGCGCTTGGCCTCAGTCACGTTGCGGGCGAACTTCTCTTTCACCTTGGCTTCGGGCCAGGCGTACTTGGCCAGGGAGGGCGGGACAAAGCTGGACCAGACGGCGTCGCCGTCCCAGGCCGCATCGGCGATGACCTGGCGGTCGATGGCCAGGGAAAAGGCCTTGCGGAACCGGAGGTCGCTCCACGGCTCCTGGTCCAGGTTATAGCTGATAGCCATGTAGTTGTAGCGGGGGTAGCTGTTGATCTGGACGCCCGGCCGGGCCTTTTTTACTGTCTCCAGGTCCTTGAACTCCGGCCCGCCCAGGCAGCGCCAAAGGTCCACCTGGCCCGAGATGAGGGCCGCGAGCTGGGTGGAGTAGTCCTTGAGGATCACCGTCTCCCAGCCGTCGATGTAGGGGAGAGCCTTGCCGTCTGCGCCCGTCTTCCAGTAGTCGGGGCGGGCCTTGCGGACCAGGCGCACGTCGGTCTCGAAGGACTCGAAGATGAAGGGGCCCGTGCCGATGATGGTCTTGTTGAAGGCGCCGTCCTTCTCCCACACTTCCCGGGGCAGCATCTCGTTCCAGGGGGAGCCCAGGTCCTGAAAGAAGCGCGCGCTGGGCTCGTCGAAGTTGAGGGTGATGGTATAGTTGTCGTTGACTTGGTAGCTGGTGACCGGTGTCCAGAGCCACTTGACCTCGCTGCTCTTCTTGTACCAGTCGATGTTCCAGGCGATGTCCTGGGCGGTGAACTCCCGGCCGTTGACCGGCGGGATGTTCTGCCACTTGACGCCCTTGCGGACGGAGAGCACCATGCTCTTGCCACCGTCCTTGATCTCCCACTTCTCCACCAGGGAGGGCACCAGCTCGGAGTCGGTGTAGCTCTGGGCGCGGTACTCCAGGAGCTTGCCGTAGGTATTGTTCAGCTCGCAGGCCACCCAGTAGTCGCCCTTGCCAGGATCCAGGCTTCCAGGCGCGCCGGGCGCCCACTTGCGGGCGATGCCGCCCCGTTTGATCTGCTGGGCCTCGGTGGCCTTCTGGTCGCCGCCGCTGGGCGCGGGCTGCGCCGCAGGGCCGCAGGCGGTGAGGGCCAGCGCCAGGGCCAGGCCCAGGAGCACGGCCACTATCTTCTTCTTGCCGATCATCCGCTGCATCGAGTGTTCCCCTTTCCCTTGTCCGTCGCTGCCGTCTTGATGCTGCTCTTACTCTCCAAGCCGGCCAATGGTCGTCCTGCTATCTGCCCCTGAAGACAGGCTCTCGCTTCTCGTTGAAGGCGCGCCGGGCCTCCCGGGCGTCCTCGCTATTGCGCACCTGGAGCGCCAGCGCGTGGTTGAGGCGCATGGACTGCTCGAAGGTGAGCCCCAGGCCCACCCAGACTGCCTGCTTGACCGCGCGCACCGCCATGGGGCTATTGCTGGCGATGCGCTGGGCTATGCGCTCCGCCGTGGATAGCAGCTCCGCCTGGGGCACCACCTGGTGCACCAGCCCGATGCGATGGGCCTCCTGCGCGTCCACCGGCTCCGCCGTTAGCAGCATGTACATGGCCTCTCCCACGGGCACGTAGCGAGGGAGGAGCCAGTTATCGCTGGGGCCGCCGGGGATGCCCACCCGGACCTCCGGGTAGCCCATGCGGGCGTTCTCCGAGGCGATGCGGATGTCGCATTGCATGGCGTAGGCCAGGCCGCCGCCCATGGCCCAGCCGTTGATGGCGGCGATCATGGGCTTCCACACCGGCAGGATGTAGCGCAGGTCTATCTCCTGCTCCGGCGCCCCGGCGCCCTCTCGATCCCGCTCAGCTCCTTCTTTCAGGTCGGCGCCAGCGCAGAAGGCGCGGTCTCCCGCGCCCGTCATGATGAGCACCCAGGCTTCCAGGTCCTGGGCGAACTCCTGCTTGGCCGCCTCGATGTCGGCCTGGGTCTGGCGGTTCAGGGCGTTGAGCACCTGGGGGCGGTTGATGGTCAGGTAGGCGATGCGCCCTCGCCGCTCGTAGAGGACGTTCTCATAAGTCCCGGCCACCGCGATCTCCTCCGTGGCTCCTATCGCAACCCCAGGGTCTGGCTGGGGTCTGGGTCGTACTCGATGATGCGCGCCAGGGCCAGTAACTGCCCGACCGCCGCTCCGGTGGGTCGCACTCCGCCGCCGGGGCGCGTGGCCTGGGGGCGGTTGCCCACCACCTTCTGCTCCTCCAGCGCGGCGATGTCGGCGGGAGTATAGCCCAAAAGCTCTCTGAGCACAACGTGATTATCCTGCCCCAGCTCCGGCGCCGGCCGGTCCGGCCCCGGGTCTACGCCGGATAGAGGCCAGGCTGCCCTAAAGTGGGGCCGCCTACCCCAGGGCTCCGGTAGCTGCAGGTGGGTGATGAACCCCCGGGCCCGCAGGTGGGGGTTCAGCAGCACGTCCTTGCCATTCTGCGCCACGCCCGCGGGCACCCCCGCGGCCTGGAGCCGCTCCTGCAACTCCTCAGCCGCGTGGCCGGCGGTCCAGTCGCCCATACGTCGGTCCAACTCCTCCTCGCAGGCCTTGCGGCCATCCGCGGTCTGGTAAAGGGGGTCTCTGGCCCAATCAGGGTCGCCCATGGCGCGGCGGAGGGCCTGCCAGTCGCCTTCGTCCCGGCAGGCGATGGTGATCCAGCGATCGTTGCCCCGGCAGGGATAGGCCTGGTGGGGCGCCATGACGGGGTGGTGGTTGCCCCAGCGCCCCTGGTTTTCCCCGGTGAACTGGTAACCCAGGAGCATCGCGCCCATCTGGGCCACGCCCGCCTCGTACTGGGAGAGGTCTATCCACTGCCCCTTGCCGGTGCGCCGGCGGTAGGCCAGGGCTGCCAGGATGGCCAGGGTGCCGCTGTAAGCGGCCACGATGTCGCTGTAGGCTACGCCCGATCGGCTGGGCGGCCCGTCTGCGTAGCCAGTGACGTGCATCAGCCCCACGGCGGCCTCGATGTTGGGGCCGTAGGCGGTGTAGTTCCGCCACTCGCCGGTGCTGCCGTAGGCAGTGGAGGAGAGATAGATGATGTCGGGTTTGATGGCCTTGAGAGCGGGATAGTCCAGTCCGAAGTTGTGCATCACCCGGGGCGGGAAGTTCTCAGCCACCACGTCGGAGATGGCCACCAGCTCCCTGAAGATGCGAAGCCCCGTCTCGGTCCGCAGGTCTAAGCCCAGGCCCAGCTTGTTGCGGTTCAGCTCGTGGAAGGAGGAGCCCCCGTCGGCCCGGGCCTCGGGGCGAATGGGCGCCTCGATCTTGATGACCTGTGCGCCCAGGGCCGCTAGAGGGGTGATGGCAAAAGGGAGCGCCCAGGCCTGTCCCGGCTCCAGGATCCGGACACCTGCCAGGGGTAGCTGAGCGTCCGCCGCCACTTATACCACCCCCGCCCGGCGCAGGTGATGCAGTTGCTCTTGGGAGAGGCCCAGCTCGCCGCACAGCACCGCCTCGGCGTGCTGGCCCAGCCTGGGGGCCGGGCGCCACCCAGGCTGGCGCGACTCGCTGAGTCGGAAGAGGGGTCCGGGGAGCTTGTAGCGCTCAGCCGAAGGGTGCTCCATCTCCACGAAGAACTGCCGCTCCGCAAGCTGGGGACACGCCAGGATCTCCTGGGCGTCCTGCACCACGGCAAAGGGGAAGCGCCACTCCTGGGCCTGGTGGAACCAGTCCCGCTTGCTCCTGGCGGCGAAGGCCGGCTCCACGATGGCCGCCACCTCGTGGGCGCGCAGGATCCGCTCGGTGGGCGGCTCGAACTCCGGGCGCTTCAGCTCCGGCAGCCCCATGAACTCCGGGAAGGTGTCCCAATGGGTGGAGATTCCGGCGTGGGAGGGGAGCACGTAGCCGTCGCTGCAGGCCACAGGGCTGGAGTTGGGGAGGCCGGCCCCGTTGTTGGGCTCCCGCCGCTGGACGGTACCGCCGTAGGCGTACTGGTTGGCGATAGAGAAGATCACCCGGGTGAGCATCTCGGCGATGGAGATGTCCACCACGGCGCCGGCGCCCGTTGGCCATGCCCGGAAGAGGGCCGCCAGGGTGGCGCTGGCGGCGTTGACGCCGGCGAGGTACTGGGCCTGCCCTAGGCCGTGCATCAGAGGCTCCCGATCGTGGCGGCCCGTGATGTACTGCATGCCGCTCAGGGCGTAGAAGATCAACTCCGTGGCCTGGTAGTCCCGATAGGGGCCGTCCTGCCCGAAGCTGCTGATGTGGGTGATCACCAGGTCTGGGTTGGCCTCCCAGAGGGCGGCCGGCGCCAAGCCCCAGGCTTCCAGTTTGCCGGGGCGGTTGTTCTCCACCAGCGCGTCGGCCTCCCGGACCAGGCGCAGGAAGACATCCCGCCCGGCCGGCACCGACAGGTCCAGGGTGAGGGAGCGCTTGTTGGTGTTGAGGAAAAGAAAGAGGCCCGAGGCTTCCGGATCAGGGCGCTTCCCGGGGAACGGGCCGGCTCGCCGGGCGCCGTCCCCCACCCCCGGTCGCTCCAGCTTAAGCACGTCGGCCCCCAGGTCGGCCAGGAGCTTGGCGCAGTAGGGCCCCGCGATCTGCTGGCCGATCTCGAGGACTCGGAGGCCGCCCAGCGCCTGGCTGCTTTCCTCAGAAGGGTTGCTGGTATCGCTCAAGGGCGGGTCCTCTGGTGCGGGATGGACAGCGGGTGCGTGCTTCTGGGTGAGCAGGTTCCCCACCGGCGCCCGAGGGGCTGCTGGGCATTAGGGCATCCTAGCAGAGGCCCATGGGGCTGTCAATGCGCAGGCGCTCTGTCCAGGAACGCCCGCAGCAGCTCCGCCACCCCCTGGGGCCGGTGGAGCTGTACGTCATGCACGGCATCGGCCACCCAATGCACCCAGCAGCCCGGCAGGAGGCGCGCGGCCTCTGCCACGGCGGACCGCTTGCGGGCCATGCGCTCTGCAGCCTCTGGGCGCCCGCTCTCCGCCGCGATGATCTGGGCCGGGCAGCGCACCCGGCTGTAGCGTCCGTCGGTGCGGGTCTCCCACATGGCCCGCAGGATGAGCTTCTGGTGCTCCCGGCTCAGCTTCTCCCGTACAGAGCCGTCGCCGTTATGGCAGATGCTGGCCAGGGCGATGGCCTCGATATCCGGTGACCAGTGACCGGCCAGGCTGCTACGAACGGCCGCCAGGTAGGTCTCCCTGGAGGCGTAAATTTCGACAGGGGCCAGCATCGTCTCCAACCGCTCCGGCGTCGGCTCGCCCTGGCGGTCGGGGCGGAAGAAGCCGCCCTCCAGCAGGGTCAGGTGGGTCACCCGGGCGGGGCGCTCTCCTGCGAGGGTTGCCGCGACGCCCGCGCCCCAGGAGTGGCCCACCACGGCGGCCCGCTCCACGCCCAGGGCATCCAGCAGCCCCACCATGTCCTGGCAGAGGGTCTGGTAGTCGTAGCCGTTGCCGGGCTTGTCGGAGTCGCCGTGGCCCCGCAGGTCCGGGGCCAGGACGCGCCGCTCCTCTGCCAGGAGGGGCGCGAGCAGGCTCCAGGTCTCGGCGCAACTCGTCAGGCCGTGGAGCAGGACGACGGTCTGCCGGTCACTGGTGCTGGCATCGCTCCGCCACTCTAGGCATCGCATACGGATGCCGTTGGTGGTGACGAAATGCGTCGCAGGGTGCGGGGTCATCGGCTGGCAATGAGTATGCGCACAAGGTTGCCGAAAAGGGCCATGCGACCGCTCACCCTTGTATCTTGACCGTGACGGGATGAAGACGTGCGTAGGGGGGGACAAGCTGCTCCTGATCCTGAATGCCGTGCTGCGCACCCGGCAGCTTTGGAGCCCGGAGAGCTATGAGAGTGTTTATGAATCCGCTCACCCTGAGCTTGCCTGCCCTGAGCGCAGTCGAAGGGTTGAAGGGCGAGCGCCGTGGTTCGACAAGCCCGTCCTGAGCCTGCCGAAGGGCTCACCACGAGCGGACAGATGGCCACACCCCCCAATTTACGAGTCACGGAGTATTAGTCGGCGGCCAGCTTGGCCATCAGCTCCAGGGCCTCGTCCTGATCGGTGCTGATGGTCAGCCCGGTAAGGCCGCTATCGGCCCAGGCCCGGTAACGCTCCTGGATGCGCGCCGGTGGCCCGATGAGCGCTTCATCGTCCACGTACTCATCGGGCACGGCCTGGACCGCCTCCTGCCGGTGGCCCGACAGGAAGAGCTCCTGGATCCGCTCGGCGGCGGCGGCGTAACCCCGGCGGACCATGCCTTCCTTGTGGAAGTTCATGTCCCGGGCGCCCATACCGCCCACGTAGAAGGCG
The DNA here is from genome assembly GCA_016190485.1 of Chloroflexota bacterium. Taxonomy (GTDB): domain Bacteria; phylum Chloroflexota; class Dehalococcoidia; order SHYD01; family SHYD01; genus JACPQN01. The sequence continues at coordinate 1,101 of JACPQN010000084.1, read as the reverse complement.
GTCCGCTCCCTTCATGCGTTGGATGGCGCCGGCCACGTCGTCGGTGATCTCTACCCGCGCGCCACCCTGAATCTCAAAATCCTTCCAGGACTTACCCTTTCCCGTCCGCCGGAAGCCTTCCTCCAACCAGGGTTTGAAGGTCTTCATGCTGCCGGGCACGAAGTGCAGGGGAAGCCAACCATCGCACAGCTCTGCGGTCAGCTTCACGGTGCTCTCGCTGCCCGTGCCCAGCCAGATGGGTTGCGTGGGATCGGTATGGAGGATAGACCTGAGGGGCTTGCCCAGACCGGCGGAGCCGGGGCCGGTGTAGGGGAGGGAGATCTCCTTCCCCTCATGGCTGACAGGCTCTTCCCGCAGGAAGATCTTGCGCATGATGGAGACGTAGTCCCGCAGACGCCAGTAGGGTTTGCCCCAAGGCTGGCCATACCAGCCTTCGACGATCTGCGGCCCCGAGACGCCGATCCCCACAATGGCGCGATGGCCGCCCGCCAGGGCGTCGATAGTGGCGATGCACATGGCCGCGTTGGCCGGGGTGCGGGCCGCGAGCTGGATGATGGAGGTGCCCAGCCTGATCCGCTTGGTCAGCGCCGCCAGATAGGCCAAAGGGGTGATGGCGTCGGAGCCGTAGGCCTCGGCGGTCCAGACAGAATCGAACCCCAGCTTCTCTGCCAGCAGCACCTGTTCCACCGGCAGGCGCATCTCTGCTCCGGAGTAGCCAAGGCCCAGTCCCAGCTTCATAGCGACCTCCCGTCAGGTATCGCGTTAGAGTGGCCAGAGGAAAGTGGCCCCATGGTAGCACGTTACTGGTGAAGGGAAAAGGCGGTTCCTGACACTATGAGAGCGTTTAGTAGCTCCACACTGCCCGCCTCAGGCGGACAGCATAGCCGCTCAGCATGCCTCAGGCTTATGGTTATGTCGAAAATACTGCGACGTCTCAAGTCCCCCTCCCTCCTTCGGCAGGCTCAGGACAGGTCTATCTCCCTCCCACCAGGGGAGGGAGGAAATGTCCCCTCTCCCTTGATGCCTGTCCTGAGCGAAGTCGAAGGGGGAGAGGGCTAGGGAGAGGGTGAGCCCGGCCACACACGTTGACCATCCCCTGAG
>JACPQN010000072.1 GCA_016190485.1 Chloroflexota bacterium | reverse complement strand
TGATCTCCTTCTTGGGGATGTCCTGGCCCTTGGCCTCCACCCACTCCTTGTCGTAGACGGCCATCCACCCCTGGGCCAGGTTGGTGAGCAGCGACGGGTTGGGCCGCTTCAGGTTGACCTTGACGGTGTAGTCGTCTGGGGTCTCAATGCCGGCAATGGCGGTGAAGGCGTCCCGCCGAGGGCTGACGATGCCCTTGGGGGGGTCCATCACCCGTTCCAGGGTGAACTTCACGTCGGCCGCGGTGAAGGGGTTGCCGTTGTGGAACTTGACGTCCTTGTGCAGGAAGAAGGTGTAGGTCTTGCCGTCGGGGGAGAGCTCCCACTTGGTGGCCAGGTCGGGGACGATCTCGCTGGGCTTCACCGGATCGAACATGATGAGGTTATCGTAGGCGGGCCCGGCCGAGTCCGTGGTGGCGGAGGTGGACTCCTGGTGGAGGTCGAAGCTGGGAGCGTCGCCCGCCTGGTTCAGGAGCCGGGTCATAACGCCACCGTATTTGGGCTGACTGGCGGTCCCGGGCTGGGCGCCGCCAGCGGGGGCCGGCTGGGCGGCCGGCGCGCAGGCCAGCGCCATGGTCAGGGCGAGGGCGCCGATGGAAAGGGGCAGTCCTCGCACAAACACCCGTTGTGCTGTCACATGTCACCTCCTGTGGTGGCAACGGAAACGCGTACGGACTAACGCAAGCCCCGGGCGACCCAGGACTCACGGGGCAGCCTCCTGCGGGACAACATCTACGGCTAGGCTCCTGGTCCACCTCCTCAAAAGGTAATTAGCGCATTGTACACGAAGACTTCCCATAGGGCAATGCTATTATCCCCGGAGGCCTTCTGCCTGAGCGGTGGGGGCGACGTGCTCGGAAATAAGGAGGAGGCCCCGTTAGGGGCCTCCTCCTTATGGGAGCTGGGCGGGAAACTACTTATCCAGCCACACATCCCGGAAGCGGATGTTGTTGTAGCCCGAGGGATGCCGTACGTAGTCCTTGACGAACTTCCAGTTGGCCTGGAGCCCCACGCTCCAGCGGGTGATGATCTTGGTGGCGGTGGGAATGGCCTTACGCTCCATCTCCAGCACCAGGGCCTTGCGCTTGGCCGGATCGACCTCCTGCGACTGCTTCTCGAAGAGGGCGTCCACCTCAGCGGTGCACAGGTGCGACCAGTTGCGGGGCGCGGTGCAGTTGTAGAACTCCCCGTACACCGCATCGGGGTCGTCCAGGGCAAAGCCGTGCACCCAGGAGAGCAGGTCGTAGTCGGCCTTGCGGGCCAGGTCGTAGACCTGGGCCGTCTCCACGGGAACGATCTTGGCGGCAATGTTCAGCTTCTTGAGCTGGTCAACGAAGAACACCGAGAGGTCGATGTAGGCCTGGCTGTTGCGGGTGTGCATGGGCACTTCGAAGCCGTTGGCGTAGCCCGCCTCGGCCATAAGCTTCTTGGCCCGCTCTACCTCCGCCGCCTTGTCCTTAGCGTAGCCGGGGAGCTTGAGGATCTCCTCCTTGGGCAGGCTCCAGGGTCCGCTGGGGAGCATGAAGCCGCCCAGCTCCCCCTCACCCTGGCCCACCACCTGGATGGAGCCGTAGCGGTCCATCAGCAGGTTCAGCGCCTCCCGCACCCGGGGGTCGTCGTAGGGCTTACGCTTGGTGTTCATGTAGAGGGAGTCGAAGCCCAGGGAGCCGCCGACCTGGAAGTCCAGCTTGTCGGCCATCTCCCCCTGGAGGGTCTTCAGCTCCGCAGCGCTCGGCCCGAAGATATGCACCTGGCCGGTGCGGAAGGCCGCCAGCCGGGTGCCAGGGTCCGGCACCACCAGGGTCTTGACGCCGTCCAGGTAGGGCCGGCCTTTCACCCAGTAGTCAGGGTTCTTCACCACGTCCAGGTTGGTGCCCCGGAGGTACTCCTTGAGCTTGTAAGGGCCGGTGCCCATCATCTCCTTCTTGGGGATGTCCTGGCCCTTTGCCTCCACCCACTCCTTGTCGTAGATGGCCATCCAACCCTGGGCCAGGTTCACCAGCAGCGATGGGTTAGGCCGGCTGAGCGCCAGCTTGACGGTGTAGTCGTCGGGGGTCTCGATGGCGGTGATGGCGCCAAAGGCGTCTCGCCGGGGACTGACCACGCCCTTGGGAGGGTTCATCACCCGCTCCAGGGTGAACTTCACGTCGGCCGCGGTGAAGGGGTTGCCGTTGTGGAACTTGACGTCCTTGTGCAGGAAGAAAGTGTAGGTCTTGCCGTCGGGGGAGAGGTTCCACTTCTCCGCCAGGTCGGGAACGACCTCGCTGGGCTTCAGCGGATCGAACATGATGAGGTTGTCGTATGCCGTGCCAGCCGTCTCCGTGGTGGCGGAGGTGGACTCCTGGTGGAGGTCGAAGCTGGGCGGGTCTCCGGCCTGGTTCATGAGCCGGACCACCACGCCGCCGGACTTGGGCCCCGCCGCGGCCTGGGGACCGCCACCTGCGGGCGCCGGCTGGGTGGCGGGCGCGCAGGCCAGCGCCAGGGCCGCGACCAGCGTCGCCGCGACGGCCGTCACTCCTGAGCCGTACCACTGCTTGCTGTTTCCCATAACTTCTCCTTTGGGTTGGCAATCTGACCGCTGGGGCTCTTCTCTGGTTATCTCGATGAAGCTGACAGGTACCTCCTCCGCACGCTCTCGTCGGACTCTTCCTGATCCTTCCGCCGCTGTTCGGTGAGCCATGTCACTACGCTGCGGAAAGATAGATTGATCCTTTACCCAGTCGCGGCACATTAGGGGAACTTACCACAGCGAGTTGCTGCTGTCAACGGCTGCTGCGTCGCCTGCGTCGCCCAATGCGTCGTCTGACGGGTAGTGTCCTGAATTAGGACACTACCCACGTTGACGTTAGCCCCGGCATGGACTGCTCCTCCTGCGGCCATGAAAGCCCGCCCGAAGCTCGCTTCTGCACGACCTGAGGATAGCCCCCTCTCCTCTTGGGAGAGGGTCGGGGTGAGGGTGACTACTATCGTAGGGCGGGGTCATTCCCTCTCCCCCGCGACCTTCCGGCGGGGCACGAGACCCCGCCCTACGTGAGACCGTGCCTACTTTGTGAGCGCCGCCACGATGTTGACATCCTGCGGCCTTTGGACGATAAGGGCAGCAGGTGTGAGGGACGCCTGGCACAACAGAATGGGCTTATTAGGGGGACCACCTATGCCAAAGTATCTCATCCAGGCTACGTACACGACCGAAGGAGTGAAAGGGCTGCTTAAAGAGGGCGGCAGCGCCCGCCGGAAGGCCGTTGAGGACGCGTTGAGCAGCGTCGGCGGCACGTTGGAGGCGGTCTATTTCGCCTTCGGTGACACCGATGTCTACGTCATCTGTGACGTTCCGGACGCAGAAAGCGCCATCGCCATCTCCCTGATCGCGGGCGCCACGGGGACAGTGCATGTCAAGACTACCGTCCTGATTACCACTGAGCAGATGGACGCGGCGACCAAGAAGACCGTTCGCTTCCGCCCCGCAGGAGGCTAGGCGCCCGCGCCGTGCTGACTTCCAGCGCCGGGCGTCCCCTCACCTGACCCACGCCGAAGCTGGATACGCACCACTACGTTGACTTTTCCCCCTTCCGTTGCCATACTGCCCTCAACCCCAAAGCTAGACCTGAGTCCGCGAGTGGCCGATCTCTTCCAGGACCTCTCACCAGAGCTTTTCGCCCGCCTTGCCGAACCCGACCAGCCCGGCGTGGAGCTGGACAGCATCCGGGAAGTGCTGCGCATGTACGCCCGGGCGCTCACCGGCATCAACATCCAGGTCATGACCTCCGACGAGCTCTACAACAAAGGGCTCGCCTGGGTATCCCTGGAGGCCCAGGAGTTGGGTGGCGGCGCGGTGCTCCTCCCGGACGTGGTAGACGCCTGGCCCACGCCGGAGGAGAACTTCCTGGTGTACAAGGTGCTGGCCACCCATCAGGCCGCCCACCTGGAGCAGGGCACCCTGCGCTTCTCCTTCGAGCGTCCTGCCACCCTGCTGCCAGACCTGCGGCCCCACCTGCTGCCGCTGCTGCCCCCGGAGGACGCCGAGGCCCGGGACTTTCGCCGCTACTTCGGCCTCTTCTCCCACCGCAAGCTGGCGTCGGACGTCTTCAATCTGCTGGAGGACTTCCGGGTGGATGGCTACCTGGCCCGGGAGTACCGGGGCATCCGCAGCGTGCGCCGCCGGGTGCTGCTGGGTTCCCTCTCGGTCCGCCCCCACCTGGAGGTGCTGCCCCTGCGGGAGGCCGCGGCAGAGGTGCTCTTCCGCTATGCCGTCGGAGCCGGCGCCGACTATGCCGTGCCGCGGGCCTACCTGCCCCAGGTCCGCCAGGCCGCCGGACTCATGAACCTGCTGGCCGATCCCGCCGCCACGGTGGAGGATGCGGCCGAGGCGGCGCTGCGGGCCTACTGCCTGCTCCGCCAGGTGCCCAACCTGCCCGCCTCCAGCTACCCCCAGGACCTCTATGAACGCACAGACCTCTCCAGCGCCCGCTATGACCCCGCCGAGGAGGACAGCGCCTTCTGGCTCCAGGAGCTTCAGCGTCTTAACACCGGCGGCCCGCGCCGCCGCCGGGGCGATCCCATCGACGGGCCGGGCCAGGTGGTCTACAAGGGCATCCCCTCCTCCCCCTTCCAGCAGCACCTCTCCTTCGAGACCGAGGGCCCCGGCCTGCCCCGAGACCTCACCCTGGACGACCTGGACCAGGCGCTGGCGGAAGAGCGCCTCTGGATCGAGGTGGAGGAGCAGGTGCAGCAGATCCTGGAGCAGGCGCTGGAGCGGCCGCAGCCGCCTCCCGGCGCCGAGGAGGAGGTCGTCGACACCCACGAGCTGCTGGAGGGCCGCCCGCCGGAAGACGACCTGCTCGGCGCCCTGCTGCGCCCCCGCGAGGAGGAGGACACGCTGCCCGGCAGCGGCATGGACCGCGATATGTGCCAGGGCGAGGCGCTGCCCTTCGTCTACCCGGAGTGGGACAGCCGGCAGGAGGAGTACCGCCCCGACTGGTGCACCCTCTGGCAGCGCCAGCTCAGGGAAGGGGACCCCGACTTCTTCCGCCAGACCCTGGAGCACTACCATCCCCTGGTCTCCGCCGTGGAGAAGCGCTTCGAGGCGCTGCGGCCGGAGCTCTTTCACCGCCAGCGGGGCCTGGTGGACGGCGACGACATCGACCTGGACCGGCTGGTGGCCGCCCACGTCGAGATGCGGGCCGCCGGCTACATCGACGACAAGATCTACCAGCGGCGGGACAAGCTGGAGCGCAGCGTAAGCATCCTCTTCCTGCTGGACATGAGCATCTCCACCAGCGAGAGCGCCGACCTCTCCCGGCGCGCCCTGGCCAACGCCGGCTGGGGAGCCTTCGGCAGCCCGGAGTACAAGCGCATCATCGACGTAGAGAAGGAGAGCCTGGTGGTGCTCACCCGGGCCCTGGAGAAGGTGGGCGACCGCTACGGCATCTACGGCTTCTCCGGACGGGGGCGAGACGGCGCCCGCTTCTATGTGGTCAAGGACATGGCGGAGCCCCTGAGCGAGGCCGTAATGGCCCGCATCGACACCATCGCGCCGGTGCAGGCCACCCGCATGGGCCCGGCCATCCGCCATGCCACCACCATCCTGGACCGGGAGCCTTCCCGCACCCGCATCCTCGTGCTCATCAGCGACGGGCAGCCCCAGGACCTGGACTACGGCTCAGAGGCCGAGGGCGGCCGGGCCCCCCTGACCAAACAGAGCCTGGCGGAGCAGCGGGAGCAGGAGAAGGAGTACGCCGTCAGCGATACTCACAAAGCCCTGGCGGAGGCCCGGGCCCGGGGCATCGTGCCCTACCTCCTCTCCATCGACCGCCACGGCTACGACTACCTGCGCATCATGTGCGGCGACTTCGGCTACGAGGTGGTGCCGGACATCCGGCTGCTGCCCCGGCGCCTGGTCTCCCTCTACAATCTGCTGGCCCGCTAGAGGCGACCTCGACCGAATTCCAGTGGAGCGCCCACGCACTTGACCTGCCAAGGGAGTGCGAGGCCAAGTCACGGCACGTCCACCCCCAGGACCCTGGGAGCAGATAGGGGGACGACACTCGGGAGTGGCCGCCGCGCTGATCCTCAGCGCCCTGGCGCTCTGGCGCTTCGGGCCGGAGACGGGCGGACGCGCCTAGGTGCGTCAGATTGCGGCTGCGGAATAGGCCGCGCTGGTGGAAAAGGCAAGGCTAAGGCCCCCGCCTGGAGTTTTGGGGTCCCGTAACGCTCCCAGCTCATAAGCAAGCACGAGCCGCCATCCGACCTGCCGGGTGGCGGCTTGTTTCTCCCGTGTCGACCTTCGCCTGCACCGTGGCGCTTCGGGCCCGAGACGGGCGGACGGCGGAGAGCGGGGGTGGCAGGGAGAGCGGAGAGGTAGGGGGAGAAAACCGCGGCAGTGGAACTTGTGTACTAATTGGGTCAGGGTGTACAATCTCGGCAAAACAGTGCGGAGTTGTGTGTTGCTCCAAGAACTCGTGCATGGCAGAACTGTAGCAAGGGAGGGTCTTGAACAGAAGTACGCACCCTACCTGCGCGATCGCCTTGATTACGGCAGGCAAGTTACCTACGTGCCAAACAAGAACGAGCCGATCTACGGTTGGTTTAAGTACAAAGAAGCCTTTTCCCGAAAACTGGCCACAGACCTTCTCCTTCAGCAATGGCAGATGCCACAAGGGGCGATAGTTTTTGACCCTTTTGCGGGTTGTGGCACGACTCTTCTCGCTTGCAAGCAACTAGGATACAAAGGGCTTGGCCTTGACATCATGCCCCTGGCCGTTTTTATCGCTCGAACAAAGCTTAACGATTATCCGGACGTAGAACTGATCGAGCAGGAGGCTACGTCACTTCTAAACATGGAATTCGTTCCGGTGGAAAAATCGTGGCCAAATGTTCGGATTATCAACCTAGCACTGGACCCTGGAACCCAAGATGAGATCCTGTTCTTGCGAGAAGAAATCTTGAAAGTAGAAAATCGGGGTGCCCGTGACTTTCTCATGTTAGCTCTGTTAGCAAGCATCGAGGAAGCCAGTTATACGGCCAAGGACGGGCAATTCTTACGTCTTGTTACGCGGCATCCGAGGCGCATCCGGGACGTGTTGGGCAGCAGGATGTCTCGGATGCTTCACGACCTCCGGCTGCTATCGGTTGGCGGAGACTATCGCGAATCAGGGCGTGGCAGCATCTATCTGGGAGATGCCAGAGAATTACCGGATGAATTGAGGAAATACGAGGGCTCTGTCTCAGCAGTTATTACTTCACCCCCATACTTGAATCGGTACGATTACTCACGTACTTATTCTTTAGAACTTTGTCTCATGTACGACGAGCACGGCAAGCCGTGCGTAGAGGACTTCGAAGACCTTAGGAATATCCGGCACAGCTTGCTGCGCTCCCACATTGAGTCTCGCCCGGCCACCACCCACCTTGTTCAGGTCGAGGCGTTGGCTGAGATTCTAGAAAACCTTAGGCCCAAACATCTCAATAACGCGCGCATCCCGATAATGATAGAGGGATACTTTGAGGACATGAATCTCGTCATTCGGAACCTTGCGCAGATGCTGGAGCCAGGCGGGAGAGTAGCATTAGTTGTGGCCAATGCCCGCTTTGAGGGTGAACTTATCCCTGTCGACTTGCTTCTGAGCGAGATTGCATCTTCGCATGGTCTTCGAACTGAGCGGATTTGGGTAACCCGCTATAAGGGGAACAGTTCCCAGCAGATGGGCAAGTACGGACGAGTGCCGGTGAGAGAGAGCATCGTTTTCTGGAGCAAGAACTAGTGGCAGGGCCTTATCAACAACATCTGATAGGTCCTGAAAGTCTCGTAACCACTCACGAGGCCACGCGAGCTGGGTTCATTTCAATTGCTCTGGAAAAGAATCATCAGGCAACCCCAACAATAGCCGAGGCGAGGGCCCTCCATGCGGCAACCAGCCAAGCTCAGAATCCTGCAGACCTATTGAGCGTGAAAGGGATTGAGGGTGCGCTTCTAACTGCTGCTGGAATATCTGACAAAGCGGCATCCCATCTTAATGCAGAAGACAAGGTGGAGGCTATCCAGGGTTTAATTGCAGACTTTCTGGAACCCGCCGGAACTGCGTTTGTTGACGAACTGGTATATCGATTCCTCTTGACGCGTGGAGAGACCCTCGGTGGGTCTATGCGTAACATCATTGGCATAGTAGCTCGGCGACGGTTCACCCGCTCAATCATTGCGGCCTTAACTATTGTTGGGCGGACATATCATTGGTTTCATTCTGACAGCAAGACATGGGTCACAGGGACGGGGAGTGATGTCGATATCGAGCAATACGTCAAGGCGATCACTTGGCAAAGCGCGCTCGGCGACAAAGTGATTGCGTACAACCTGAATGTTCCACTAGTCAAGAAAAACATTGATGTGTGCCTCCTGAGCTCAAAGAAAGAAGATGCTCTCAAAGCAGCCTATAAAGTCCCAAATGCTTACGTCGCGTTGGGGGAACTAAAAGGTGGGATTGACCCGAACGGGGCTGATGAGCACTGGAAAACGGCAAACACAGCCCTTTCTAGGATCCGTGGCGCATTCACAGGGGCAGGTTGCTTCCCGAGCACGTTCTTTGTAGGCGCAGCGATTGTCGACAGTATGTCCAAGGAGGTCTGGGGGCAGCTAGAAACCGGGCAGCTTGTCAACGCTGCAAACCTGACAAACGCTGACCAAGTGGCCTCTCTATGTTCGTGGCTAGTCGGCCTATGATCACGGAGGCTTCTGAGTGCTCCTTTGCAGGCAAGCCCTTACACCTCCCGGTACTCGCCCTCCACGGTGCCCTCCACGGGGCCTCTGCAGTCATCGGGCAGCGCCGGCGGCCCTACCCGTGGCGCCTCCGGCCTGGACTAGGTTGCTAGCCAGTTCTCCACTGTCAGGCCCGGCACCCTCTGGAAGTGACGGAGGTTGCCTGTGACCACCGCAAGACCCCGGTTTAGCGCAATGGAGGCGATACGCAGGTCCGCGTCCCCCAGAGGCGTGCCGCGCCGCTCCAGGTCGGCTCGCAGCTCCCCGTACCGCCTGGCTGCCGCCTCGTCGAAAGGCAGCACCACCCGCCCATCGGCAAGAAGCTGGTCCAGCCGTAGGAGCAGCCCGCTGGCGTCCCTGCCCAGGCGATAGGCGCCGTAGTACAGCTCACCCAGGGTAATAGCGGAGGTGAACTGAGCTTCCGAGGGCGTGTCAGCGATTCGTGCAATGAGGTGGAGTGGCGGCGATCGCCGTAGCACGTGGCTGAGGATGTCCGTGTCCAGCAGGTACATCTCACACGTCCAGGTCCACCGCTCGACCCGTGTCCTGCTCTCGGCCGGTGTAGACATCGGTGAGCCACTGGTCTATCTCGCTGTCAGGGATGTCGCGCCAGGCGCCGAGGAGGGTAAGGAAACCCCTGAAGGCCACCCTTTTTCCGACGCCCTGCTGCAACTGCTCCAGCTCTTCTACCCGCACCAGGGCAGCCATGGGTTTGCCCCGCCGCTGGATGATGACGTGTTCTCCACCATAAGCGACTTCCGCTACCAACGCCGCGAGTCTGGCCTTTGCTTCGGCGGCACTCACTCGTTTCACGATCCCACCTCATCCTCGTCGGCCCTTAGGACCCCCTTCTTCTTCAAAGAGATCACGGCATTCTCTTTCCTGGTCAACTTGACCATCTTGACTTATTCTACTAGGGATGGCAGCAAGGAACAAGGAGCGCCGTTGTGCGGCGAGGGCTATGATAACGTGAGCTCGCCTCACCCTTCGGCAAACCAAGGACTTGTGCGCCTGGAGAGAACCTCCCCTACACTTCCCACTCCGCGCCCTACACGGCGCCCTCCTCAGGGCCTTTGTCGCCTTCGGCCCCGCTGCCGGGGGCCTCGCCGGCGAGCTTGACTTAGCTAACCACCTTAGCTATCTTGGGTATCGGAGGTGCAACATGGCTGAGGTTACGGTGAACATGCATAAGGCCAAGACCGAGCTGTCCAAGCTGGTGGCGCGCGCGCTGGCGGGGGAAGAGATAGTGCTCACCCGCAATGGTAAGCCCGTGGTGCGGCTGGTCCCTATTCTTCAGAAGCGGGTGCCAGGATCGGCTCGGGGCCTGATATGGGTTGGGCCAGATTTCGACGACCCGCTTCCCGAGGAGATCCTTCGAGACTTCGAGGGTGGCTAGTGGGGTACCTGCTAGATACTCACGCCTTCCTGTGGTGGATCGATGACGATCCTCGCGTCTCTCAAAGGGTCAGAGAAATTCTCGCGACCCCCGAAGAAGAGGTGTTCTTCAGTGCGATTTCAGCGTGGGAGATTGCGATCAAAGTCCAACTGGGGCGGCTCCAGTTTCGGGGTGAGCCCCGGGAGTTCGTTCCGGCGCAGGTGAGGGTGAACAGGTTCATCTCCCTCCCCGTTGAGGTGAGGCACGCGCTCGGGGTCTCCCACCTTCCTCTGCTGCACCGCGATCCCTTCGACCGCTTGCTCATAGCCCAGGCGCAGGTGGAGAACCTCGCCATCCTGACCGGCGATCCGGCCATCGCCCGCTATGACGTGGCCATCGTCTGGCACTAGGTAACAGAAAGGTGCGCCTCCCCGCCTGACCGGAGGCGCACCCCGTACGCACGCTGGCTCGTAGCCTCCTACACCTCCCGGTACTCGCCCTCCACGGTGCCCTCCTCGGGGCCTTTGGCGCCGCCCTCGGGCTGGCCGCCTGCCGCAGCGCCGGCCCCCGCCTGCTGGTAGACCGCGCTGCCCACTTTCTGGAGCGCCTCGCTCAGCTCCTGGGACGCGCTGCGGATGGTGTCGGTGGTGCCGCTCTGGAGGGCCGAGCGCACCGCCGCGATCTTCCCTTCCACCTCGTTCTTGAGGTCGGCGGGCACCTTGTCGCCGTGCTCCCGCAGGGTCCGCTCCGCCTGGTAGGCCAGGGAGTCCGCGGTGTTGCGGGTCTCCACCTCCTCCCGGCGGCGGGCGTCCTCCTGGGCATGGCCCTCCGCCTCCCGCTGCATGCGGGCCACCTCCTCCTTTGAGAGGCCGGAGGAGGGCTGGATGACGATCTTCTGCTCCCGGCCGGTGCCCTTGTCCTGCGCTCGCACCGAGACCATGCCGTTGGCGTCGATGTCGAAGGCCACCTCGATCTGGGGGATCCCCCGGGGCGCCGGCAGGAGGCCGTCCAGGATGAAGCGGCCCAGGGACTTGTTGTCCTGGGCCATGGCCCGCTCGCCCTGGAGCACGTGGATCTCCACGGAGCCCTGGTTGTCTGCCGCGGTGGAGAAGACCTGGCTCTTGGAGGTGGGAATGGTGGTGTTGCGGGTGATCAACGGTGTCATGACGCCCCCCAGAGTCTCGATGCCCAGGGTCAGGGGCGTCACGTCCAGGAGCAGCACGTCCTGCACCTCGCCCTTGAGCACCCCCGCCTGGATGGCCGCGCCCACGGCCACCACCTCGTCGGGGTTGACGCCCTTGTGGGGCTCTTTGCCGAAGAGCTGGCGCACCTTCTCGTGCACCAGAGGCATGCGGATCATGCCGCCCACCAGCACCACCTCGTCCACCCGGGCGGCGGCGATGCCCGCGTCCTCTAGGGCCTGCTGGCAGGGCTTCACGGTGCGCTCCACCAGGTCGGCCACCAGTTGCTCTAGCCTGGCCCGGGTGAGGGTGATGGTCATATGCTTGGGGCCGGCGGCATCGGCAGTGATGAAGGGCAGGTTGATCTCGGTGGAGACCACGGTGGAGAGCTCGATCTTGGCCTTCTCGGCGGCCTCCTTCAGCCGCTGGAGGGCCATGCGGTCCTGGCGCAGGTCGATGCCCTGCTCCCGCTTGAACTCGTCGCAGAGCCAATCGATGATCCGCTGGTCGAAGTCGTCGCCCCCCAGGTGGGTGTCGCCGTTGGTGGACTTCACCTGGAAGGTGCCCTCACCCAGCTCCAGGATGGAGATATCGAAGGTGCCGCCGCCCAGGTCGTAGACGGCGATGACCTCGTCCTTCTTCTTCTCCAGGCCGTAGGCCAGGGATGCGGCGGTGGGCTCGTTGATGATGCGCAGCACCTCCAGCCCCGCGATCTTGCCAGCGTCTCGGGTGGCCTGGCGCTGGGCGTCGTTGAAGTAGGCGGGGACGGTGATGACGGCCTCGGCTACCGGCTCGCCCAGGTAGGCCTCGGCGTCGGCCTTGAGCTTCTGGAGGATCATGGCTGAGACCTCCGGCGGCGAGTAGGCGCGGTCGCCCATCTGCACCGCGGCGTCGGCGTTGGCCGCCTGGACGATCTTGTAGGAGAGGAGCTTGATGTCCCGCTGCACCTCGGGGTCCGCGTGCTTGCGCCCCATGAGGCGCTTGATGGAGTAGATGGTGTTATCCGGGTTGGTGATGGACTGGCGCTTGGCCACCTGGCCCACCAGCCGCTCGCCGGTCTTGGAGAGGGCCACCACCGAGGGCGTAGTGCGCCCCCCCTCGGAGTTGGGGATGACCACCGGCTCGCCGCCTTCCATGACCGCGACGCAGCTATTGGTAGTACCCAGATCGATGCCAATGACTTTGGGCATACGGAATGTCTCCTTGATAAACTGCTGCTACAGCCCTTGATATGGGGGATCGTCCGGATCGCCGATAGTTCTGTGGATCTGTGAGATCTCGGCTGCCATTGGGGTATGCTCCACTCTATTCTGCCCGATTTGCTCCCACAGCATAAATCACGGTGATGGCAGACGCTGCCAGAGAGACGATTGCCGCGACGAGTAGAGGGACTTCCACGAGGTCGCTTTCCTATACCGTCAGTGCTTCCAGTTTCCCGACCAGCCGCCGGGCGTCGTCTGCCATTGCGCTTACAGCCTCTGGTGATGCGAAGTCCTCATAGAAATTGGCATGCAATGATTCAACCGTGGAGAACAAGCGAAGCAACTCCTGATCTCGGGTCTCACGGTAGAGGCGGTCCACTATCACTCTGAGGTCTCTGTGCGTGCTGTGACGCCAGCGCCTCAGCGTGGCTATAGCCTTCACACCGGTTGCTGCAGCTCCCCAGAACTTCTCAGACGCCTGGGGGTAATCACCCCTCTCCAGCAACGTCTCGGCGTCGTGTAGGTACTTGCTGTTCAGGCCCATATACTTGTCTTGCTCCAAGAGGATAGCTCACTTTGTTTACCACGGTTGGCTTGGGATGAAACGGTCCGTCACCTTCCCAGTTTACCCGTCTCGCTCCTGTATTTCTATCGGCACGCCACGGCGTGCAGCGGCCTCCCGCCGTGGGACAATTCCCAGCAGCTCCAGGGCTCCCTGGATCGACTGCTGCGCCGCCTGCTGCCTGCCTTCGCTGCCGGGGGCGACGCCGAGCTGCTGGTGCGCCTGCATCAGGGCCTCCGCCAACTTGAGGCACAGCTCCACGCCGGCCAGGTTCAGCCCCAGGTCCTCCACCAGGTGCTTGATGAGCTGTAGCCGCAGGATGTCCTCCTCGGAGTAGAGGCGGAGCATCCCCACCGTGCGGCTGGGCGTCAGGAACCCGGCGCGCTCGTACTTCCGCAGCGTCTGGGGGTGCATCTCCAGCAGCCGCGCCGCCACGCTGATGATGTAGAGTCCTCGCACTTCTTCCATAAAGTTGCCTCAGTTTCCTCACAGCAGACGGGCAGACCTGCCTGCGGCGGGCAGACCCTGGCCGCCTGCAGATGGCAGTATACCAGAGTATAAACCTCCATGCAACAGCAATGTCACCTCGCTTGAATTCTCAAAGAAAGCTACTTGACACGCTTTGTATCATATGATATAGTCTTTAGCGAAACAAGCCCTGTAGGGCGACACCGGCAGATCCCTATCTCCGCCGGCTAGTGTAACAAAGGGGCGTACAACCCTGGCAAGGATCAGCGGCGTACTGCTGTAACAGGTCGGTGGCCCGTCCGTTGAGTGTTATTGTAAACTGAAGGGACGGAGGTCCGAGGAGTTCAGGACGATGCAGAAGTGGTGGATGAAGGCGTGCCCCAAGTGCCGCGGCGACCTCTTCGAGAGCCGCCTGCTGGGGGACGTGGAGATTGGGTGCTTGCAGTGTGGGTACGTGGTGCCAAGAGAACAGGGAACGGCCTTGAAGGCCCCCTCCTCCTCGGTGGAACCTGAGACCGTCCAGCAGTCACCGGCGAAACGTCAGGCAGCCTAAGGACAACTAAATAGCGGTGCTTCGAGGGCAGAGAGGAGACTCCCTGCCCTCAGCCTTTGTCTTGTGGCGCGTGCTAGATGCGCTGCTCCTTCGCTACACCGGTGGCCGCTTCTCTCGCCAGGGAGTAGCCTTCTCGTAGGTATGGCCCACCCGCAGCACCGTGGCCTCGTCGAAGGGCCGTCCAGCGATCTGTAGCCCGATGGGGAGGCCATCGGAGTTGAAGCCGCAGCAGACGGAGATGGCTGGCAGCCCCGTCAGGTTGAAAGGGCCGGTGAAACCCGGCCGCCGTAGCGTGTTCATCAGCGAGGCGGACTCCTCGAACCGGCCCGCCGGCTGGGCCGAGGTAGGCGTGGCCAGCACGTCCACCTCCATCAGCGCCTGGCTCACCTCCTGCTGGATCACTGCTCGCCAGCGTAGCGCCTGGATGTAGTCCGCCGCGCTGTACAGCCCGCCCAGAGTGATGCGGTCCCGCAGCACCTCGCCATAGTCCTGGGGCCGGGCTTTGACGTTGGCCTCATGGTAAGCGTAGGCCTCGGCAGTGAGGATGACCCGGCTGGTGGCCCCCGCGTGCTTCAGGCTGGGTATCTCCACTTCCCGGACCTCTGCTCCCCGACCTTTCAGGACCGCGATGGCTGCATCCACCGCCGCCAGGGTCTCGGCGTGCACCTCCTCGGGCTTGAAGAAGTAGTGCCGTGGCACCCCGATGACCAGCCCGCGCACATCCTCCAGCAGGGCCGAAGAGTAGTCGGGCACCGGCGCCCGGCTGGAGGCCGGGTCCCTGGCGTCGTGCCCGGCGATGGCCTGGAGCATGAGCACGGTGTCCTCCACCGTCCAGGTCATGGGCCCGCAGTGGTCCAGAGTCCAGCTCAGGGGCACCACGCCATAGCGGCTCACCCGCCCATAGGTGGGCTTGAGCCCCACGATACCGCAGAAGGAAGCAGGGCCCCGGATGGAGCCACCGGTGTCGCTGCCCAGGGAACCCATGCACAGGCCCGCCGCCACGGCGGTCCCCGAACCGCTACTGGAGCCGCCCGGGATGCGTTCCGTGTCCCAGGGATTGCGGGCCGGCGGGAAGGGGCCGTTGAAGTGGGGCGCACCGAAGGCGTACTCGTGCATGGCCAGCTTACCCAGGAGCACGGCGCCCGCCTCCCGCAGCTTGGCCGCCGCTGTGGAGTCCTCCTCCGGCACCCACTCCATCAGGAGCCGGGAGTGAGCCGTGGTCAGCAGCCCCTTGGTAGCATAGAGATCCTTGAGGGCGATGGGGATCCCGTGCAGGGGGCCACGCTGGTCTCCCCGCAGGATTTCGGCCTCGGCGGTGCGGGCTTCTGCAAGCGCCGACTCCCCGGCCACCGTGATATAGGCGTTGAGCTTGCCGTTCAGCGCCGCGATGCGGTCCAGGAAGGCCCGCGTCAGCTCCACCGGAGAGAGCTTATGGTCACGGATCAGGTCTGCGGCCTGGCGGATGGTGAGGTAGTGCAGCTCGCTCATGGTCTGGCCCTCCCTGCTGCCTGCTATGCGCCCGGGCGAAAGGTGACGGCCGGTTCCACCACACCCAGGTCTCGCTCCCGCAGGGCGTCGGTCTCGGCACGGATCAGCTCATAGGCGGGCCCGTACTTCTCCAGGTCGGCCTCGCTCAGGTCCAGGCCCGCTCGTCGGGCCAGAGTGCGCAAGGTCTCCAGGCTCGTGGCCTCCGACTGCTCGCTCATGGGCATCCCCTCCTTGGCGGCGGTGCTCTACTGGTTGGCGCGCCTCGGCCAGCCCCCGTCGCCCGCCGATGATTGGTACAGGTAGGATAGACCCTGGGGCAGGGATGTCAAGGGCGCTCGGTTGACATTCCGGACGAGGTGACGTAGGAATACAGCAGACATCGCGCCTACCTGCGGCACGCGGACCTGCCTGCCGGCGGCGGGAGAAGGGGACCCATGCCTCGGGACCTTCCCATCAGCAACGGCAACCTGCATATCAACTTCGACCAGCGGTACAGCCTGCGGGACCTCTACTTCCCCCACGTGGGCATGGAGAACCAGACCGCCGGGCACCCCTGCCGTTTCGGCGTGTGGGCGGATGGCGCCTTTAGCTGGCTGGGCGACCCGGAGTGGAGCCTGGAGCTGGGCTACGAAGAGGATACCCTGGTCACCCTGGTGAAGTGCGAAAACCTCCGCCTGGGCCTGCGGCTGGTCTGCCGAGACCTGGTGGACTTTGACCGCAGCCTCTACATCAAGCGCATCGAGCTAACAGACCTGCGGGGGATCGAGCGCGAGGTGCGGCTCTTTCAGCATTTCGACGCCTATCTCTACGGCATCAACATCGGCGACACCGCCTACTACGAGCCGGCCAACGACGGCCTCATCTTCTACAAAGGGAGGCGCTACCTCTGGCTGAGCTGCTTCGCCGATGGCGTCTACGGGCCCAGCAGCTACGCCACGGGAGACAAGGAGAAGAACGCGGCCGAGGGCACCTGGCGGGACGCCGAGGACGGCAAGCTCAGCGGCAACCCCATCGCGCAGGGTTCGGTGGACGGCGTGGCTGGGATGCACGTCTACCTCCCCGCATGGGGTGAGAAGACCGTCTACTTCTGGATCGCCGCGGGTAAGGACTACTGGGAGGTGCGGGACCTGAACAAGCTGGTGCGGGAGCGGGGACTGGAGTCCTTTGTCACCCGCACCCACAACTACTGGCATCTATGGGTCAACAAAGAGCCAATGGTGTGGGGCAACCTCCCTCAGCCTATCGTGGACCTCTACAAGCGCAGCCTGCTCACCATGCGTTCCCAGATCGACAACCAGGGGGCGATCCTCGCCGCCAACGACGCCGATATCCTCCGCTTCGGACGCGATACCTACAGCTACGTGTGGCCGCGGGATGGGGCGCTGGTCTCTCTGGCGCTCATGGAAGCCGGCTACGGGGAGCTGACCCGTCGCTTCTTCGAGTTCTGCGCCCAGGTGCTCCACCGGGACGGCTACCTCCTCCACAAGTTCAACCCCGACGGCTCCCTGGGCTCCAGTTGGCATCCCTGGGTGGGATCGGACGGCGAGTTGCAAATCCCCATCCAGGAGGACCAGACGGCCCTGGTGATCATGAGCCTGTGGCACCACTTCGACCGCTTCAGGGACGTGGAGTTCATCCGGCCCCTGTACCGCCGGCTGGTCAAGGCCGCCGCAGACTTCCTGACCAGCTACCGTGATCCTACTACCCGGCTGCCCGGCCTCTCCCACGACCTGTGGGAGGAGCGCCGAGGCATCCTTTCCTACACCACCGCCGCGGTGTGGGCCGGCCTCACCGCCGCTTCGCGCTTCACCGAGTGCTTTGGCGAGCACGCCCTGAGCGCCAGCTACCGCCGGGCTGCCGAGGAGATCCGCGAGAACGCGCTGCGCTACCTCTTCGACTACGAGCGGGATCACTTCTCCCGGATGATCAACGTGGCGGCGGACGGCTCTCTGGTGCGGGACAACACCCTCGACGCCAGCCTCTGCGGACTGTTTCAGTTCGGCATGCTGGAGCCCAGCCACCCGGCCGTGGTCAGCACCGTGCGGGCCATCGAGCGCCGCCTCTGGTGCAAGACCGAGGTGGGCGGTGTGGCCCGCTACGAGGACGACCACTACCAGCAGGTGAGCACCGATGTGGAGAAGGTGCCGGGCAACCCCTGGTTCATCTGCACCCTCTGGCTGGCCGATTGGTACGCCCACCAGGCCCGCAGCATGGCCGAGCTCCAGCTCCCGCTGGAGCTGCTGGAGTGGGTCCGCTCTCGGGCGTTGCCCAGCGGCATCCTGGCGGAGCAGGTGCATCCCTTCACCGGCGAGCCCCTCAGTGTCTCGCCCTTGACCTGGAGCCACGCCACCTTCGTCCTGAGCGTGCAGAACTACCTGAGAAAGTATCGGGAGCTGCTGACGCAGCGCCCCCGTCGCCAGCGGGGCGCCCGCAGCTCCTAACGCAAGGGAGAGTGTTTGGCGCCCCTCCCAAGCCAAATCCCTAGCAGGGGCCCTTCGGCTGCGCTCAGGACAAGGTTCAAAGAACCCCTTCAGGGCATTACCCCTGAGGCCATAGCCCAATTGCTCCAACTTGCGTAACTATTCCCTTGGAAAGAGCTTCAGACACGGGGCCTCCCTCTGCGGCCGCCGATCCCCTTCGGCAGTCGCTTCGTCTTTCCCCGTATAGAACGCGCGAACGGAACACTTGGGTCACACCAAAACTTGGTACACCCTGGGTCGTCCTTGACCCTGCAGGAGCAGTCCTGTAAGATTATCTAATCATATCGGCCCGTATCAGTAGCCCAAGCCTATTGCTGCTGGGCGCCTTTAAATAGGAGGTGGAACGTGCGACGACCTTCCTGGCCATTCTCACTGGTAGGCTGCGCTGTTGTTTTGGTCCTGGCCGCTTGCGCCCCGGCGGCCCAAGCGCCCCTACAGCAACCCTCCGCGGGGGCAGACGAGCTCAACCGAAACGCTCCCTTCGTCACGGTGGGCGAACCAAGATACGGCGGCGTGTTCATCAGAGCCCAGACCGATGACCCGCCCAACTTCGACCTGTACTCCAACTCCACCACCGCCATGCAGCAGTTGACCTGGGCGGCCTACAACAACCTCGTGATCTTCGATCCGTATGATTCCACCAAAATCATGCCGGATCTGGCGGAAAGATGGGATATCGGCTCCGATGGGAAAGAAATGACCTTCTATTTGCGCAAGGGGGTCAAGTTCCACAACGGGGCGGAGTTCACCGCGGAAGACGCGAAGTTCAGTCTTGACTGGATCCGTCAGCCGCCCCGGGGTTTTATCAGCACCCGTCGGGACAACCTGCGGCCCGTTCAGTCCGTGGATATCGTCGACAAATACACGGTCAAGCTGCGGCTGGAGCGGCCCTACGCAGCCTTGCTGCCTATGCTGGCCCAAGGGTGGATGCCCATGTATAACAAGGAGTACGCCCTGGCCCAGGGCGGGGACTTCATGAAGAAGACCATGATGGGCACCGGGGCCTTCCGGTTCAAAGACTACGTCCGAGGCACCAGTTACGAGATCGAGAAAACCCCCGACTACTGGCAGCCGGGGGTGCCCTACCTGGACGGGGCGAAGATGTTCTTCATCCCGGACGCAAACACGCGCAAGGCCGCCTTCCGCACCAAGCAGGTGGATCACTACAGCCCCGCCCAGCGCGATGTGGCCGAAATCGAAAGCCTGGCCTCCGAGGGCGGACTTACCATCCACCGAGGCTCCGGCGTCGGCTGGTCCACGGTCAACCTGAACACGGATCGCAAGCCCTTCAACGACCTCCGGGTGCGCCAGGCCATCAGCCTGGCCATCGACCGGCGGGGCTACATCCAGGCCATCGACTTTGGCGCAGGCCGATTGGGAGGCTATGTGCCCCCCGTCAGTCCCTATGCCCTGCCGGAGTCGGAGCTGGTGAAGCTGCCGGGTTATGGCCCTGACGTGGAAGCAAACCGGCAGGAGGCTCGGCGCCTCCTGGCGGAGGCCGGGTTCCCCAACGGGTTCAAGACCACCTTCACCCAGCGCAAGGGTTCCGACGACCTGGCTATCTACGTGCAAGACCAGATGAAGCGGGTCGGCATCGAGGCCACCATCGGCATCCTCGACTCGGGGCCCGCCTACGATGCAGCGGTGCAGCGGGAGTTTGACATCCTCCCCTGGGGCCACGGCCTGGCGCTGGATGACCCCGACGCCCATTACACCGAGCTCTACCTCTGTGGCGCGCCGCGCAGCTACTCCGGCCTCTGCGACGACAAGGTAGAAGAGCTCTTTCTGAAGCAGTCTGTGGAGCTGGACCCCGAGAAGCGCAAGCGACTCGTGTGGGACCTGGAGCGCTACGCCGTCCCCCAGGTCATCAAGATAGTCCTCTCCTGGAACGATTTCCGGCAGGCTGTATGGGACCACGTAAGGGGGTGGAAGGCGGAGAGCCCCGGCTATAACGTGGCCCACTGGAAGCACGTCTGGATGAGCAACCCGCCCTCCCGTTAAAGGGACCGTGGAGACTGGCTATTCAGCGCTCTCCTCGCGAGCCGCGCGCGCCAGAACGATGCGAGCAAGGGCCAGGATGACCTAGGACCTCCCGGACCCGCCCTGGAGCCGGGGCGCTTGGTGGGGGCTGCCTATGCGCCATTGCTCCAACTGCGTTACCATGCCCTTGGGAAGAGCTTTATACACGGGGTCTCCCTCTGCGGCCGCCGATCCCCTTCGGCGGTCGCTTCGTCTTTCCCCACGCAGAACGCGTGAACGGTACACTTGGGTCACACCCAAACTTAGTACACCCATCGCACAAGCCAACCCCCTTGGCAGGCTCTGCCCCTCTGGACTCCCCGTTATTAAACACTCTCCGAGAGGCACGCTTGATTTTCTCCGCCCTTCCACGGGACAATAGGAGGGTCTTGTGTGAGCCATGCTACCATCAAGGATAGGGCCATCCGTGCACCATCCAGCGCTTCAGTCTCCGGAACTCCGGTTGCGGCAAGACCGGGCTAGACGCGGGCCACGTCACCCGCAGTAGTCCGCTCTTCCCCCATCCCACGCCGGAGGTATCTCTCATGGAATTCAAGATCCAGCGGGCCAAGCTCTCCGATATGGCTAAGGTCCATGCCCTCATCACCCCCTTTGCCGATCTGGGCGACATGCTGCACCGCCCCCTGAGCGAGCTCTACGAGAACGTCAGGGACTACGTGGTGATCAAGGACGATGCCGATCAGGTCATCGCGTGCGCGTCGCTGCACGTGGTCTGGGACGACCTGGCGGAGGTAAAGGCGGTTGCCGTGCGGGAGGATTACCAGGCCCACGGCCTGGGCAAGCTGCTGGTGGGCCACAGCCTGGCTGAAGCCCGGGCCATGGGGCTGGCCACCATCTTCTGCCTGACCACCAAGCCCGGTTACTATGAGCAGCTCGGCTTCGTGCAGAGCGACGTAATGACCCTTCCCCGCAAGGTATGGGGAGAGTGCCTGCGCTGCCCCCGGTTCCCCCACTGCAACGAGACCGCCATGGTCATCCACCTCGCCCCTGGCGGCGCTCAGAGCCTGAAGCACGATCCCGCGGAGGCCATCCCCATCGCCAACCTCCCCATGTGGCCCTCGGTGGGCCGCTCCGCGTAGCGCCGTCCCCGGCCCACCCATGGCGGAGCAGGAAGAGCCTACCCTCTCCAGCCGGCGGGTCTACCAGGGCCGCGTCGTGGGCCTGCGGGTGGACACCGTGCGCCTGCCCCACGGCGGCACCGGCCAGCGGGAGATCGTGGAGCACGGCGAGGCGGTGGTGCTGGTGCCCGTTGACCCCCAGGGGCGGGTGTTGCTGGTACGCCAGTATCGCAAGGCCATTGAGCGGATGCTCCTGGAGCTACCGGCCGGCGGCCTGGACCCCGGCGAGACGCCCGAGGAGGCCGCGGTCCGGGAGATGCAGGAGGAGACCGGCTACTACCCCGGCAGGCTGGAGGCCCTGGGAGGCTTCTTTGTGGCGCCCGGCTACTGCCAGGAGTACCTGCACCTCTTTCTCGCCACGGACCTCCGGCCCAGCCGCCTGGACGCCGACGATGACGAGAACATCGAGGTGGTGCCCACGGACTGGGCTGAGGTTCCGGCGCTGCTCGACTCCGGCGCCGTCTGTGACGCTAAGAGCGTTGCGGGGCTGCTGCGGGCGTTGCAGCGCACGCAGACTCCTCCGGAGGTGTCCCATGGCTGAAAGCATGTCCCACCGAGAGCGGGTCATGGCCGCCCTGGCGGGAGCGGAGGTGGACCGGCCGCCCGTGAGCATGTGGCGGCACTTCTACGACCAGGAGACCACCGGGCCGGGCCTGGTGGAGGCCATGCTGGCCTTCCAGCAACGCCACGACTGGGACTTCCTGAAGCTGAACCCCCGGGCCCAGTACCACGTGGAGGACTGGGGCGTGCGGCACCACTACCCCGCCGACCCGCAGCAGGCCCCAGCGCTGGTGGAGGCGGCGGTGAAAAGTCCGGAGGACTGGGGCCGGCTGCGCCCGCTGGAGGTCCACGCCGGGGCGCTCGGGGAGCAGCTCCAGGCCCTGCGGGAGGTCACGGGGGCGCTGGGCGGCGCCGTGCCCGTCCTGATGACGGTCTTCACGCCCCTTTCCATCGCCGCTCGCCTGGTGGACTCCGAGGCGACCATGCAGGCCCATCTGCGGGAGCATCCGACCCAGGTGCGCGGCGCGCTGGAGCTGATCACCGAGAGCTACACGGCCTTTGCCGAAGCCTGCCTGGAGGCTGGCGCCGACGGACTGTTCTTCGCCACCACCTCCTGGGCCAGCCAGGTCCTCCTGAGCGAGGAGGAGTACCAGCGGTTCGGCCGGCCCTACGACCTGCGGGCGCTGCACGCGGCCCGGCAGGCGCCCTTCAACGTGCTCCACGTGTGCCGCAGCCAGAACATGCTCCGAGCGCTGCTGGACTACCCCGTCCACGCCTTCAACTGGGACGCCTGCGACGCCACAAACCCCGGCCTGGCCGAGGCCCGCACCCTCACCGGAAAGGCCCTCATCGGCGGCATCGACCAGCGGACGCTCCACCGGAACACGCCCCAGGAGGCGGCCGCCCAGGCCGGGCAGGCCCTGGCGCAGGCGGGACGCCGAGGATTCATGCTGGGGCCGGGCTGCACCGTCTCGCCACGCACCTCCCCCCAGCACCTGGAAGCGCTCAAGGCCGCGGTCTGACCGGCTCGCACACCTGGCCTGGCTGCTTTCCTCAGGCCCTCGATGAGGACGAGCCAGCGGTTAGTCCGGCGCCGGGATGGCGATGGGCTGTCCTCGTGATAGCTTTCACTGGCTATTGTGCTCCTGGCAGGGCGGAATGCAAGCAGGCCGCGGCGGGCAAGGGCGCCGGCATGGTTCGGTGACAGCTTAGAGTTGAGGGGAAACCAAAAGCTGGCGGCAGAGCACGTAGGGCGGGGGCTTGTCCCCCGCCTAACCTTTGTGGATCGCGAGCGGCGGGCCACAAGGGCCCGCCCTACGGGAAATCGCCCTTCGACACGCCGTCCCCAGATTCAGCACCTCAACTCTGAATACTCATGTGGTTTGCCGGGAGGAGACGCCGCGCCGTGCAGCCCACGGGCGTTGGCGCTATAGTATCCCTGGAGTTGTGACCATGGCAGATCCCATCCTTCAGGCCGCAGGCAGCTTTGCAGCCCGATTCGCCGCCGACGCGCTGAAGCGAAGGCAACTGGCCCAGGCGTACCGGAACGCGGCCCAAGCCACAATTAGGGCCTGTGAGGAGAGGGGATTTTATTCGCGCTCCCAGGTCTGGGAGGAACTGGTGGCGCTCCTGGGCAATGATGAAAAGATCGCGGGCACGTTGCAAGCCTTCCGCTCCGACGCCGTGGCTGCCGCCCCTCTGGCCCGACCGCCCCACCAAAACCCCCAGGTCGAGCAGCTCCTCCGCTTCTTTCTCGCAGACCTGCATGAGCGCACCCGGACTCTTCTGCCTCCTGACCTCCAGCATGCCACCGACACGCTGCTTGCGGCCCAGGGTATCCAGGCCAGGGCTATTACCCGGGTGGAAGAGCGACTCTCGCCGAGTCTCCGGTTAGTCCTCCCCGGCCCCACCGCGGACCCGGCCACCCTGTCCGACGCCCAGCTCCTCAACCCCCAGTTCATGAGCATCCCGCTGGCGGGCCGGGACCGGGAGCGGGAGGAGCTCATTGCATGGTGCGCGGCCCCCGGCCCCTTCTCCCTCAGGGTGCTGGTGGGTGGCGCCGGCGCGGGCAAGACCAGGCTGGCCCTGGAGCTCTGCCGGTGGGCCGCCGCGCGAGAATGGGAGGCGGGCCTGGTCCCCCGAGACGAGCTTGAGCGCTTCCTGGGCGGTAAGAAATATGGAGACTGGAGCTGGGACCAGCCCACCCTGGTGGTCGTGGACTACGCCGCGTCCCGCGCCACGCTGCTGAAGGGCTGGTTTGCCCACCTGGCCCGGACGGTGGCCGCTCCCAGCGTGAAGCTGCGCATCCTGCTGCTGGAGCGGGACGCCGATCCGGAGGGTGGCTGGTGGGTGGAGGCCTTCGGGCGGGGCGTCAGCGACGCCCTGGCGGTGCGCTCCCGTCTCTCCCCACCCCGTGCGGTCAAGCTCGACCCCATCGCAGGGCTGGAGCAACGCCGCAGCATCCTGGCCGGGGCCATGAGCCTGCGGGGCGGCGCGGGCCTCCAGCCCCCGGCGCTCGGTGAAGACGCCTACTTCGACCGGCAACTGGCCGGCGGGGTCCCCTGGGCGGGGACGCCCCTGGCCCTGATGATGGCCGGCCTGCTGGCCGCCGAGCGCGGCCTGCGCCAGGTGCTCTCGCTCTCGTACATCGGGCTGGCCGAAGCGCTGGCAGGCCGGGAGAGCGACCGGATCCAGGGGATCGCGCAGTCGCACGGGGTTTCCTCCAGGTTCCTGCTCCACATGGCGGCCATGGCCACCCTCTGCCAGGGCCTCAGCCAGGACCAGGCGGTGGCGGCGATTGCCGAGGAACGGAGGACTATAAACTGGGAGTACACCCCGGGCGATGCCGAGACCCTGTATGAATGCCTCCACACCGCGTTGTCGGGGGAGGGGGAGGATGTGGGCAAGGTGGCGCCGGACATGGTGGGAGAGGCCTTTGTGCTCCTGGTCCTGGGCCGCTTGAGCGAACAAGCGGGCCAGGAGGCGGTGGCCCGGGCGGAGCGGCGGGCCGGGGAGTGGGTCGTGGCGTCAGTCATCCGGGCCGCCCAGGACTACGCCTACGACTTCTCCGAAGACGGCTCCCCGGGGCGCCACCAGCGGCCCCTGGGATGGCTGGAGCGGCTGATCGAAGACAGCAAAGACGTACTGGACTCGCTCCTTGCGATAGACTCCCAGCTTCTGCTGAAGACCGGGCCGCAGTTGCTGGGCTCAGACAGCGAGCGGCTTGGGAGCTCGGGAGGGTACTACACGACGGTGCTCCGAGCGCAAGCCGCCAGGGTGTCCCAGGGTATCGTAACGTTGCTGCGTAGCTCAAGCCAGCCTACGCGCACACCACTGCTTGCAGGACACCTCAACAACCTGGCCATCCGCCTCAGCGAGCTGGGGCGGCGGGAGGAGGCCCTGGCCCCGGCCCAGGAGGCCGTGGAGCTCTACCGGGAGCTGGGGCGGCGGGAGGAGGCCCTGGCCCCGGCCCAGGAG
>JACPQN010000070.1 GCA_016190485.1 Chloroflexota bacterium | reverse complement strand
TGGCCCCTGCGCCGCTGCCAGCGCCTCGGCCTGCGGGTCGCCCTGCCTTACCGTGTCCACCATCGCCATGCCCGCCAATACATAGGTTATTCGTATTATACGCCCCCCCCCCCAAGAGTTTGTCAAGGTGACAACGCACCATCTTTTCCGCCCACCTGCGTCGCCCTCGTCGTTGCAGCCGCACTCACCCTGGGCTACAATCGGAGCATATCGGCCCCGTGGGAGGCATAGATGGCGCAGGCGCAACAACGGCACTACATAAAGTACAGCTTCTTCAAGACGGCCCCGGAGTGGCGTCGCCTACCGGCGGCGGAGCGGCGCACGGCGGGCCGCGAGTTCCTGGAGGTAGCGACGTCTTTCGCCGAGGAGATCGGCATCCACCCCTACAACCTCCAGGGCGCCCGGGGCGACGCCGACTTCATGCTGTGGCAGATCGCCCGGCGGCTGGAGAGCATCCAGGAGCTGGCGGCGGCCCTGGCGGGCACCGGCCTGGGCAGCTATCTGAGCACGCCCTACTCCTACCTGGCCATGACCAGGCCCTCCCCCTACGTGGAAGGCCACCGCCACGAGGGACAGGAGGGCGCCGGCGCGACTCTCCGGGTCAAGGGGGCCAGGTACCTCTTCGTCTACCCCTTCGTGAAGACCCGCCCCTGGTACCGCCTCGCCGCGGCGGAGCGGCAGCGGATGATGAACGAGCACTTCGTCATCGGCCACAAGTACCCCTCGGTGAAGATCAGCACCGCCTACTCCTTCGGCCTGGACGACCAGGAGTTCGTGCTGGGTTTCGAGACGGACAAGCCCGAGGACTTCCTGGACCTGGTGATGGAGCTGCGGGAGTCGGAGGCCAGCGGCTACACCCTGCGGGACACGCCCATCTTCACCTGCGTAGCCATGCCCCTGAAGGAGGTCCTGGCGTCCCTGGGCGCCTAGCTGCCGCTGCCGGAGGTCGCCAGGGCGACTCACCTTCGGAGAGGCCTCCCTCGCTCACGCGGGCGGCGCCCGAGGGGAGGGCGCGGCTCCTGCCCGCCTCGGGCGGGCTGGCGGTCATCGGCCTCGCCGGCCTAGCTCTGGCCCTCCGCCTCTACGACCTGGACCGGGAGAGCCTCTGGTTCGACACGGCCCATAGCGGGGTGGTGGCCCTCAACCCCACGGTGGGCGAGGTGCTGCGGGGGGTGGCCAGCGACTATCAGTCGCCCCTCTACTTCCTGCTCCTCCACTTCTGGCTGAAGCTGGGCCAGAGCGACCTCTGGCTGCGGCTGCCCACGGCCCTCCTGGGCGCTGCCCTGGTGCCCCTGGTTTACGTCACGGGGCGGCGCTTCTTCTCTCCCGCTGCGGGCCTGTGGGCCGCGCTCTTCAGCGCCGTCACCACCTACCAGGTCTACTTCTCCCGCTATCCCAGGAGCTACATCCTGCTGGCGCTCCTGGCCGTGCTGGCGGCCTACACCCTGCACCTAGCCCTGCAGGACGCCCAACGCAGGCGCTGGGCCCTCCACGGGCTCACGGTGGCCCTGGCGCTCTACACCCACCCCTACGCCTTCTTCCTGCTGCCCCCGCTGTGGGGCTACGCCGCCTGGAGGCTGTATCTGCGGGGCAGACACCAGTTCGCGCCCCTGGCTGTCACAGGCGGCTTGGCCCTGCTGAGCTACCTCCCCTGGGCCGGGGTGGCCCTGGCCCAGTGGGGCCAGGTGCAGGCCGGCGCCGACGCCTGGATCGAGCCGGTGTCCCGGGACTCCCTGAAGACCCTCTACGACTGGCTCTGGTTCAAGACCCGGGCCGAGTACGGCCCGGGGCCAGACCTGCTGCTGCGCGGGGGACGCTACCTGTTCACCGCGCTACTGCTCCTGGCGCTGTGGCGGAGCCGGCGACGGGAGGATCTCTGGCTGGTGGTCGGGCTGGCCGTTGGCCCGACGGCCCTCGCCTTCCTCTTCTCGCTCCTGGTCATCCCACTGTGGGACCCCCGCTACCTGGTAGTGCTCTCGCCCTTTCTGGCGCTGTGGCTGGGGCACGCCCTGGCCAGCCTGGAGACGCCTTGGCCACGCCGTGGGGCCGCTCTCAAGCCCCTGGCAGGAGCGCTGCTGGTGGCCATGAGCCTGCCGCCCCTGGCTTCGCTGTACCTGGACCCGGCCTTCCGGGCGCCGGAGATCCGCAGCGCCAGCCACTGGACCCACACCCGGTATCTGGAGGGCGACCTGATCCTCCACATCAACGAGCAGAGCTACCTGCCGGCCCTCTGGTACGACCACCAGGAGGCCGGCTCAGGCGGCGGCTCAGAGCAGGGCTTCCCGGCGCCCTGCCTCTGGCAGTCCCTGCCCGACGCCTGGTGCGACCGGTCACCCTACCGGGTGGGCTACGTGAACCTGGAGCGGCAGGACTTCTCCCAGGCGGTGGCCAGCGAGAGCCGGGTCTGGCTCACGGTGCTCTACAACCACAACTGGCCCGGGGAGGCCGCCAAAGCCCAGGCCCTGGTGGAACGCCTGCGCGGGCAGAGCTTCCGTGTGGGCCAGGCCGCCCGCTTTATCGGGGTGGAGGTGTATGAGCTCGTTCGCGCCTCGTGATGACCTTCCTTCCCAAGGGTGTTATCAACCTGCCACCTCAGGCTCAAGCCTGAGGCATTCTGAGCGGCTATGCTGCAGGCTTCAGCCTGTAGTGCGGAGTTATTAAACACGCTCCCCCCTGCATTTGAAGCGGCTCCCCGCGGGATGGTATGCTGGTAGAGCCGCGGCGCTTCAGGTGCCTATCGCTATGACCGAGTCGAGGGGCCATTCAGGAAAAGGGAACACGGAGCGTGAATAACCTGGTGGCGTTGATCCTTGCGGGGGGCCAGGGCGAGCGGCTCAGCATCCTCTCCCAGGAGCGGGCCAAGCCCGCGGTCATCTTTGCCGGCCGCTACCGCATCATCGACTTCACCCTCAGCAACTGCGTCAACTCCGGCATCTTCCGGGTGGGGGTGCTCACCCAGTACCGCCCCCGCTCCCTCAATGACCACATCGGCATCGGCCGGCCCTGGGACCTGGACCGGGCTGGCGGCGGTATCTTCCTCCTGCAGCCCTACACCGGCCGGGGCGCATCGGACTGGTACCGGGGCACCGCAGACGCGGTCTATCAGAACCTCTACTTTCTGGAGGAGCAGCGGGCGGACCTGGTGGTAGTCCTGGCGGGAGACCATGTCTACTCCATGCGCTATGACCACATGGTAGCCTTCCACCGCTCGGTGGGCGCCGACGTCACCGTAGGCGTGGTGGAGGTGCCCCGCAGCGAGGTGGGCCGCTACGGCACGGTGGTCCTGGACGAAGAGAACCGGGTGCGTACCTTTGAGGAGAAGGTCGCCCACGCGCAGAGTAACCTGGCCTCCATGGGGATCTACGTGTTCAACCTGGACGCGCTGCGGGAGCGGCTCATCGAGGACGCCCACCGCAAGAGCAACCATGACTTCGGCCAGGACATCCTTCCGGTGATGGTGGAGCGAGACAAGGTCTACGGCTACAAGTTCGAGGGCTACTGGCGGGACGTGGGTACCCTGGAAGCCTACTGGCAGGCCAACATGGACCTGCTGGCAGAGCTGCCCGAGTTCAACCTCTACGACCGCGCTAACCCCGTGCTCACCCGGGTGGCCAACTATCCTCCTGCCAAGGTGGGCGCCCAGGCCCATGTCAGCCGCAGCCTGGTGTGTGAAGGCTGCATCGTGGACGGCTACATCGACCACTCCATCCTCTCCCCCGGTGTGCACGTGGAGGAGGGCGCGGTGGTACGGGACTCCATCATCTTCGACGACGTCTACATCGAGCGCGGGGCCATTGTTGACCGCTGCATTGTCGACAAAGAAGTGCGTATCGGCCACGGCTCCCAGTTGGGCTGGGGCGACGACTACACCCTCAACCGCCAGGAACCCAAGAACCTCTGCACCGGCCTCACCCTGGTGGGCAAGCGCTCCGTGCTCCCGTCAGGGCTGCGGGTGGGGCGCAACTGCAAGGTCGGCCCCCTGGCCTACGCCAGCGACTTCGAGAACCACTCCGTCCCCAGCGGCGCTACGGTGGAAGGCGCACGGGGCATGCGCCGGCTGCTGTGAGACACGCGAAACCCCACGACGCGTCATGAGGCGCTGATGGCTGCTAACGGGACAAAGCACGGCGCGTTCACCTTTGTGCTTCACAGCCACCTGCCCTATTGCCGCTCGGCTGGCCGGTGGCCCCACGGAGAGGAGTGGCTCCACGAAGGCATCGTCGAGTGCTACCTGCCGCTCCTGGTGGCCCTCTACGATCTGCGGGATGAGGGCGTACCCTTCCGCCTCACCCTCGGCCTCACCCCGGTGCTGGTGGAGCAGTTGGCGGATCCCCTGGTGCAGGCGCACGCGGAGGAGTACCTGCGGGAGCTCATCCGCCGGGCCCGGAGCGACGTACACCGCTTCGAGCGCGAAGGGAGCCAGCAGCGTGTTCACCTGGCCCGGCTCCAATGGGAGTGGTTCAGCCACCTGGGTGAGGCCTATCACAACCGCTTCGGCGGCGACCTGGTGGGCGCCTTCCGCCGCCTCCAGGACGAGGAACACCTGGAGATCCTCACCAGCGCCGCCACCCACGGGTATCTGCCCCTTCTGGAGCGGGATTCCTCAGTCTACAGCCAGCTCCGCACGGGCCGGGACTCGTACCTCCGGCATTTCGGCCGAGCGCCGCGCGCGATCTGGCTCCCGGAGTGCGCCTACCGCCCGGCCTACTACACCGAGGGACCCCAGGGACAGCGCTATGTCAAGCCGGGGCTGGAGGAGTACCTGGAGGACCTGGGCATCACGGGCTTCTTCGTGGAAACCCACGCCATTGAGGGCGGCGCGCCCGTGGGCAAAGCCCTGGGCGGTGTCATCGGGCCTTACGGGGAGGTGCCCAAGCGCTACGTGATGCCCGCGCCCAACTACACGGAGCCGACCCACCGCACCACCTACCAGCCCTACAGGGCGCAGCGGGCCCAGGCCGCGGCCTTTGGGCGCAACAATCCCACCAGCATGCAGGTCTGGTCCCAGGACTGGGGCTACCCCGGCGATTATCACTATCGGGAGTTCCACAAGCGAGACGGGGTCTCCGGCCTGCGCTACTGGCGGGTCACCGGCGCCCGCGTCGAGCTGGGCCATAAGGAGCTCTACGAGCCGGCCCGGGCAACGGAGCAGATGCGAGGGCACAGCCAGCACTTCGCCGGCCTGGTGGAGAACCTGTTGGAGGGCTACTACCGGGAGTACGGCAAGCCCGGCATCATTTGCGCCGCCTACGACTCGGAGCTCTTTGGCCACTGGTGGTTCGAGGGGATCACCTGGATCCAGGAGGTGCTCCGCCGCCTGGCCGCCAGCCCGGTGGTGGAGCTGGTCACGGCCAGCGGTTACCTGGAGCGGCACCCACCGGAGGATGTGCTGGCCATCCCCGAAAGCTCCTGGGGCCAGGCGGGCAACCACTTCACCTGGATGAACGTGGACACCGAGTGGCTGTGGCCTGCCATCCACGACGCGGAGCGGCGTATGGAGGACCTGGTCGAGCGCTATCCGGAAGCCACCGGCGACCTGGCCCTGCTGCTGAACCAGGCGGCCCGGGAGCTGCTCCTCCTTCAATCCAGCGACTGGCCCTTTCTCATAACCACCGGCCAAGCCAAGGAGTACGCCATCCAGCGCTTTGAGGGCCACGCCGAGCGCTTCAACCACCTGGCCGAGGCCGCCCTTAGGGGCGCGCCCGGCCCGCAGGCCATGGCGCTATATCGAGAGTTCTACGAGACAGACAACGTCTTTCCGTTCATAGATTACCGGGTCTTCCAGGAGCGGGAGGGGAGGCCCTCCTCGCTATGACGGGCAGAGCTGGGGGGCGGCCTCTGCGCGTGCTCTACGTGTCGGCGGAGATGAGCCCCTTCTCCAAAGTGGGCGGGCTGGCCGATGTAGCCGCCTCACTCCCCAAGGCCCTGGCGGCCCTGGGGCACGATGTGCGGGTCATCACGCCCGACCACGGCGACCGGGCGCCCAAAGCCCCGGATGCTCCCTCCTGGCAGACCAATCTGCGCTATCTTGGGCAGGAGGAGCGGGTCACCGTGCTCCAGAGCAGCCTCGGCTCCTCGGTGCCCTTCTACCTGGTGGGGAACGACCGCTATTTCCGGCGCTCGCAGGTCTACGGCGAACCCGATGACCTGCTGCGCTACCAGCTCTTCTGTCTGGCGGCGCTGGAGGCCACCCGCCTTGCAGGCTGGCAGCCCGACATCCTCCACTGCAACGACTGGCACACGGCCTTTCTGCCCTTCGCGCTGCGCAACCGGGCCTGGTCGGAGCCGTGGTACCGGCCCACGGCCTCGGTGCTCACCATCCACAACCTGCGCTACCGAGGGCCCGACGAGCTGACTGATATCCTCAGCCAGGGCATCTACTACGCCGACCTGGTGAGCACTGTGAGCCAGACTTACGCCCGGGAGATCACCACGCCGGAGCTGGGCGAGGGGCTGGACAGCCTGCTCCGGCTGCGGCAGGACCGCCTCTTCGGCATCGTGAACGGGCTGGACACTGAGCTCTTCGATCCCAGCACCGACCCTGCCCTGGCCGCTCACTACGATTCGGAGCGGCTGCACCTGAAGCTCAAGAACAAGGAGGCGCTCCAGGCCAGGGTGGGCCTAGCGCCGAACGCCGCGGCGCCCCTGGCCGGTGTCGTGTCCCGGTTGGTGGAGCAAAAGGGCATAGACCTCCTGGCGGCCGTCCTGGAACGGGCGGTGGTGGAGCTGGGCCTGCAATGCGTGGTGCTGGGCGCCGGCGACCCAGTGCTCCAGCAGCAGCTCCTGCAGCAGGAGGCCCGGCGCCCCGCAGCGGTGAAGGTGGTCTCGGGTTTTGAGCCAGAGCTGGCCCAGCTCATCTACGGCGGCGCAGACCTCTTCCTGATGCCCTCCCGCTATGAGCCGTGCGGCCTGGGACAGCTCATCGCCATGCGCTACGGGACCGTGCCCGTGGCGCGGCGCACCGGCGGCCTGGCAGATACGGTGGCCGACGCATCGGCCGACTTGGCCCAAGGCACCGGCTTTGTTTTTGAGGACTACACCCCCGGGGCCTTCTTGCAAGCGCTGGGGCGGGCCGTGGCGGCCTTCCGCCAGCGGGACGCCTGGGCCACCCTCCAGCGTCGCTGCATGGCCCAGGACTTCTCCTGGGCCGCCTCGGCCCGCAGCTACGAAGCTATGTACTACCAGGCCCAGGCCCTGGGGGCCCGGGACTAGCCCTTCAACAAGCCCAGAGGCTGTGAAGCAATCAGGAGCTTTGTAGGGCGGTCGCCTCAGGCGACCGCCACGGCGTGGGGGACACGCCCCCACCCTACACGAAAAACTCACAACCGCTCAGGATAAACGGGAGTCTGCCGTGGCTGATGCCGTGACCTACGTGATAGGGATCGACCTGGGGGGCACCAAGGTGCGCATCGCCGTGGTCTCCCTCCAGGGAGGTCTGGTGCAGGCCGAGACCTGGCCCACCCTCGGCGAGCAGGGCCCGGAGGCGGTGCTGGGCACCATCCGGAATGGTGTGCAGCAGTTGCTCCGGCAGGCGGGCGCCGGCGGCGACGCGGTGCGCGGCGCCGGCCTGGGCGCGCCCGGCCCCCTGGACATCCACCGGGGAACCGTATCTGTCCTCCCCAACCTGCCGGGTTGGCAGGGCTTTCCACTGCGAGACCGGGTGGCCGGCGTCCTGGGGATGCCTGTGGCCCTGGGCAACGACGGCAACGCCGGCGCGCTGGGTGAGCACCGCTTCGGGGCAGGCCGGGGGACCCAGGACATGGTCTACGTGACCCTGGGCACGGGTGTGGGCGGCGGGATCATCGCCGGGGGCCGGCTGCTGGTGGGGGCCGTGGGCGCCGCCGGGGAGATCGGCCACATGGTGCTGGACCCACAGGGGCCGCCCTGTAGCTGCGGGCGGCGCGGCTGCCTGGAGGCCTACGCCGCGGGCAGCGGCCTGCAACGCCGTGCCACCCTCGCAGCGCAGAGCGGCAGGCCGACTATGATGAGTGAGATAGCCGCGACAGCGGATGGCGCTATCACGCCCCACGTGATCCAGCAGGCCGCCCGCCAGGGCGACGCCCTGGCGCAGGAGGTCCTTGCCGAGGCCGCCACCTACCTGGGCTGGGGGCTGGTCTCCCTGGTGCATTGCTTCAATCCAGAGCTGGTGGTCTTCGGCGGCGGCCTGCTGGCCCTGCGAGACGACATGATAGAGCCGGCCATCGCCCTGGCCCGGGAGCAGGTCTTCGAGCAGCACCGCCAGGGACTGCGCTTCGCCTACGCCGGCCTGGGAGAAGATGCGGGCGTGCTGGGCGCGGCGGCCCTGGCCCTGGACGCGTTCTGCGGGAGGTGACCCTTACCGATGATCTACTGGGCGCCGCTCCTCCACTTCTACCAGCCCCCGCTCCAGCTCCCCGAGATCCTGCGGAAGGTCTGCGTGGAGTCCTACCAGCCCCTGGTGGAGTTGTTCCAGCAGTACCCTCATAGCAAGGTAACGGTCAACATCTGCGGCGTGCTCACGGAGATGCTGTGGGAGAGCGGCCACCAGGACATCATCACGGGCCTGACCAAGCTGGCCGAGCGGGGGCAGCTCGAGTTCACCGGCAGCGCCAAGTACCACCCCATCCTGCCCCTCGTCCCCAAAGAGGAGATGTCCCGCCAGATCCGGCGTAACCATCTGACCAGCCGTCACTTCTTCGGCGACGTGTACGATCCCCGGGGGTTCTTTCTGCCAGAGCTGGCCTACAGCCAGGACGTGGTGGAGACCGTCGCGGCCACCCGCCACCAGTGGCTGCTCCTCTCCGGCGTGGCCTGCCCGGTGGAGTGGGCGGTGGACACCATCTACCAGCTCCCCGATGACGCCGAGCCTCTGGCCGTCTTCTTTCGGGACGACATCCTCAGCAACAAGATCAGCTTTCAGACCATTGATAGCCAGGGGTTCCTGGAGCACCTGCGGGCCATGGGCCAGGGCCGCAAGGACGTGTATGTCATCACCGCCATGGACGCCGAGACCTTCGGCCATCACATCCAGAACTGGGACCGCCTCTTCCTGGGGGAGGTTTACGAAGCCCTGCAGGCGGAGCCGGCCCACTATGCCCATGTGCGCCAGCGGACGGTGCTAGCAGAGCAGCACCGGGACCTGGTGGCCCTGGCCAAGAACGGGGGCGCCAAAGAGATCGAGATGGTGACCATCTCCGAGCTACTGAGCCGCTTCCCGAAGGGCCCCGTCATCCAGCCGCACGCGTCCTCCTGGAGCACCAGCAAAGAGGACCTGGCTCATCACAACCCCTTCCCCCTCTGGAAGGACCCCCAGAACCCCCTGCATCAGCTCCAGTGGGAGCACATGAACCTCACTATCCAGGCCGTCCAGGTGGCCGAGCAGGTGGACGACAACGCCGAGAGCCAGCGCTACGCCGGCATCGCCCGGGGGCTGCTAGACCCCGCCCTGCATAGCTGCCAGTTCTGGTGGGCCAGCCAACGGCCCATGTGGGACGTGAACATGATCCTCCGCGGCCTCCACCAGCAGGAGCAGGCGCTGGTGAACGCCCTCAAGGCGGTGCAGGTCAGCGGCGCGTCGCCGGAGATCAAGCGGGAGAGCCACTATCGCTACGCGGCGGCCAATCATCTGAGCAACAAGGCCATGGAGCGCATCATCGAGACGTAGTGTGCCGATGAACCGCCTCTATCTCGGCCTGGCCATCCACAACCACCAGCCGGTGGGCAACTTCCCCTGGGTGTTCCATGCCGCCTACCAGGACGCCTACCTCCCCATGATCCAGGCCCTGGAGGCCCATCCGGGCGTCCGGCTGGCGCTCCACTACAGCGGCCCGCTGCTGGACTGGCTGCGGGAGCAGCGACCGGAGCTGCTCAAGCGGGTGGCCCGTCTGGCCGGGCAGGGTCAGGTGGAGCTGATGACCGGCGGCTACTACGAGCCCATCCTGCCGGCCATCCCTCACCTGGACCAGGTGGGCCAGGTCCGCAAGATGACCCAGGTGCTGGCCCAGGAGCTGGGCCAGCAGGCCACCGGGCTGTGGCTGGCCGAGCGGGTCTGGGAGCCGTATCTCCCCAGGGCCCTGGCCGAGGCCGGCGTCGGCTGGACCCTGGTGGACGACAGCCACTTCCAGATGGTAGGGATGGACGAAGGCGAGCTGCTGGGCTACTACCTCACCGAGCATGAGGGGCACGCCGTCAAGATTTTCCCCTCCCTCAAGGCGCTGCGCTACTCCATCCCCTGGCACGACGTGGACGCCGTGCTGGGCGAGCTGAGGGAGATGAGCCAGCAGGGAGACGACCTCATCGCCGTCATGGGTGACGACGGGGAGAAGTTCGGGGTCTGGCCCACCACGCGGCAGCACTGCTGGGACCGCGGCTGGGTAGACCGCTTTTTCGCTGCCCTGGAAGCCAACGGCCAGTGGCTCACCACCATCCCCCTGGGGGAGTATGCACAGAGGCATCCACCGCTTGGCCGCATCTACCTCCCCACCGCGTCCTATCCGGAGTTGATGGAGTGGGCGCTGCCGCCGGAGCGCTCCCGGGAGTACGAGCTGGTCCGGGAGGAGATGGAGCAGGCCGGCCGGCAGGAGGTGGTGCGCTACCTGCGGGGCAGCTTCTGGCGGGCCTTCCTGGCTAAGTACCCCGAGGCCAACGCCCTCCACAAGAAGATGCTCCGGGTCCACCGCAAGGTCTACCAGGCCCTGAGCCGCGCGCCGGAGGGCGCTGTCCTGAGCCAGTCGAAGGGCGCCGACGCCGGGCAGGACGAGCTGTGGCAGGGCCAGTGCAACTGTCCCTACTGGCACGGCGTCTTTGGCGGCCTCTATCTCACCGACGTGCGCGCCGCGGCGCACCATCATCTCATCGCCGCTGAGAACCAGGCCGACGCCATACTCCACGCAGCGCCCCAGTGGCTGGAGGCGTCCGCCGAGGACTACGACCAGGACGGCTACGACGAGCTGCTGCTGGAGAGCGACGCCCTCTGCCTGTATCTCAAGCCCCAGGAGGGCGGTGGCATCGTCCAGTGGGATGCCCGTGCCCAGCGCTTCAACCTCCAGAGCACCCTGGCCCGCCGGCCCGAGGCGTACCACCTGGCCCTGGTGCAGGGAGATGCCCACCAGCATCAGGAGGACTACGAGGCCACGTCCATCCACGCCGGGGTCAGGACCAAAGAGCCGGGCCTGGCCCGCCAGCTCTACTATGATCCTCTGCCCCGCCTCAGTATGGTGGAGCGCTTCCTGCCAGCGGAGACCACCCTGGAGGAGCTCCAGCAGGCGCGCCACCGGGAGCTGGGGGATTTTGCGGGCCGGCCGTACCAGTGGGAGCAGGTAAACAGGGACAACGGAATCGAGGTCCGCCTGTGGCGCACAGGCCAGGTGCAACAAGAGGAGCAGGCCCTTCCCGTGGAGGTCTCCAAGCGCCTTCGCCTGACGCCCGGCTCCAGCCAGGTGGAAGTTGT
This sequence comes from Chloroflexota bacterium, assembly GCA_016190485.1. Taxonomy (GTDB): domain Bacteria; phylum Chloroflexota; class Dehalococcoidia; order SHYD01; family SHYD01; genus JACPQN01. Next base: position 13,514 of record JACPQN010000070.1, on the reverse strand, counting down.
CTACACCCTGGCCAACCGGGGCGATGCGCCTCTGCGGGCCACCTTTGCCAGCGAGTGGAACGTGAATCTGCTGGGCGGCGGCCATAACCCCGCCGCCTTTCTGGAGCTTTCGGGGAAGGCCGTGACCCCACCGCACCTGGACGCCGCCGGCGAGCTGGTGGTGCACGACTCCCTGGCCCTGGTGAACCGGGGGCTGGACCTGCGGCTGGAGCTGCGCCCTTCCGGGCCGCTGCGGGCCTGGCGCTATCCGGTGGAGAGCGTGTCCAACTCCGAGGGCGGCCTGGAGCGGATCTACCAGGCCACCTGTCTGACGCTCTTGCTGGAGCTTGAGCTGGCGGCCGGTCAGGCCCGAGAGGTATCACTGCTGTGGCAAACCGGCCCCGCCTCTGTGACCTAGCGCATTGACGGACCGGATGGAATCGCCCAAAATCTGATAAGAAACTCGCAAAAACGGGTGTAACGACGGCTAGTGTGCCGTGTTGTAACTAGTAGCAGAGAGCTCAGATCGTCGTCTTCTCTGGGCCTCCTGGAGAGACTGCCCCTTACCAGTGCCGTAGCGCCGGGCTCTTCCTGGGCATGCCAGTCTGCCAGTAAGGACAGCGCCGCCTCGGTCTCGCAGCGTCCGTATCGAGTAGTGTAAGGCCTAGAAAGAAGCGTAGATATGCTGCACCGGCCACGGTTGCAACTCCCCCACCCCCATACAGGGCTGCCACGGCCTCTCCAGCTCCCCATGGCCCTGGCGGCGGTGGCCGCGGCGACCCTCACGTTCCTGGGACTGTTGGTCAACGCCAGCCCTCTGTCACTCCTCACGGAGCCGAGCCTGGGGGCGTCCCTGAGTGAGATCACAGAGACGGTGCGCCGCTACACCAGTGAGTGGAGCCCCCTGGCGGACCCGCTGCTCACCCTGGAAAACGGCGTGCAGGTGAAGGCCAGCAACGCCAGGGGCATCGAGATAGACGGCGTCACCTACTACTACCGTTTTATCCACACCTTTAGCTTTGATCCCCTGTCCCGAGGGGAAGCGGCGGAGGTGGTGCCGGTGGCCACCCTCGATGCAGGCACCCAGTGGGAGGTCCAGGTCTACCGCCTCAAGTAGGCGCCTGAGTACCGCCTGAAAAGTAGGCTGGGGAGAGCACGTGCTCTCCCCAGCTTTCGTGTTCTCCTTGGCTGCTGTGGGCTACGGGTAAGCCGCCAGGGCGTCGACACCCGTTCCTTCCTCAAAGCCCGCCATGAGGTTCATATTCTGGATAGCCTGCCCGGCGGCGCCTTTGACCAGGTTGTCCAGCACGCTCACCACTACCAGCCGGTTGGTGCGGTGGTCTATGACCGGATAGACCAGGCAGTAGTTGTTGGCCAGGGTCTGCTTGGTCTGGGGCGGCTGGCTCATCACGCGCACGAAGGGCTCTCCCTTGTAGGACGCCCGGTAGAGCTCCCGCAGGGCCTCCTCGCCCGCCTTGCCCGAGGGCAGCGCCCCGTCCTTCAGCGGCGCGTAGCAGGTGCTCAGGATGCCCCGGGTCATGGGGACCAGGTGGGGGATGAAGGTCACCCTGGGCTGGAAGCCCGGCACATAGGCCTTGATCTCCTGGGTGATCTCCGGCAGATGGCGATGTCCCCCCAGGCCGTAGGCCGAGACGTTCTCGTTGGCCTCCGCGTAGTGGTACATGAGGCCCAGGCCTCGCCCCGCGCCTGAGACGCCGGACTTGCTATCGATGATGATGTCCTCGCCGATGAGGCCCTCCTTCAGCGCCGGGCCCAGGGCCAGCAGCGCGCTGGTAGGATAGCAGCCAGGGTTGGCCAGCAGGCTGCACTCCGCGATCTGGGGCCGGTACCACTCGGTGAGGCCGTAGACCGCCTGGGGCAGCAGGTCTGGCGACGGGTGCTCCGCGCCGTACCACTGCTGGTACTCCGCGGGGTCCTTCAGCCGGAAGTCGGCGCTGATGTCCACGGCCTTGATGCCCTGGCGGATGACCGGAGTGAGCGCCAGGGCGCTGGCCACCTGGGGCAGACCGGAGAAGACGAAGTCCACCGCCTCCGTCAGGTCCTCGGTGATGGTGAGGTCGATGTCTCCGAGGTGCGGCAGGAAGTCCCCCAGCTTCTGGCCGACGGCGCTTCTCCCGGTAACGCAGGTGAGCTCCACCTCCGGGTGTCTGTAGAGCAGGCGCGCCAGCTCCATGCCAGAGTAGCCGGTGACGTTGATGATCCCGACCTTCACCTCGCTCTCCTCCTCCAATGAAAGATAGGGGGATTATCGCGCTGCCACGCACGTTATGGCAAGGAACGGGGCGTGAGACCGTTTCTTAACTCTGCTCTGCAGGCTGAAGCCTGCAGCATAGCGGTTCAGGATTCCTCAGGCTTGAGCCTGAGGTGCCGGGGTATTCAACACTCTCGAAGCGTCGGCCTAGGACAGCCGCCGCTGGAGGCCATCCAGCCGCTCGACCAGGGCACGCTGGGTGAGGGCCATGGTCAGGTCTCCGCGCGTGCGTTCCAAGATGCCCCGGGCGGCATCGGTGGTGCGGCGCAGGCCGCCCGTCATCGCGTCGGGAAAGTCCACCATGACCAGCACGCCGTAGATCTCCTCCATAGCGGCCAGCAGCTCCTCGCAGACCTGCGCCTCTCCCTGGCGGATGCGGTCCAGCACCTGGCGCCGCAGCTCGCCGATGGCCTCGCCGGCGCCGTTGAGGTAGGCCGCGTAGCCCACGCCCAGGGCCTCCGGTTCCGGCAAGGGCTCCCGGGCCACCAGCGCCAGGGTTACGCAGGCTTCGGCGTACTCCTTCTGGGCATCATGGACGAACCCTGCGTGGTAGATGTCGCCATGGCCGGCCAGAGCCGCCTCGGTGTCTAGGAGCAACGCCTGCGCCTGCTTCAGCAAGAGGCGGGCGGCGTCCAGATCGCCCCGGTGGATGGCGCGGATGGCGTTGGCCGAGTGGCGCACCACCTCTCGGCCATGGTGCAGTGCCTTCTCCCGGGCGGCGTACTTGCCCTGAAAGTTGGCCAGGACCCTGCTTATAGTCTCGTCAAGCTGGCTGGCTGGTCGGCTCACGGTGCCCTCGCATCTTGTCCAACAGCCGGTGGGCCGCCACCTTCGGGTCGGCGGCGCTGCACACCGCGCTGATCACGGCTACCGCATCGGCGCCCGCCGCCATCACCGCCTCCACGTTCTCCTCGGTGATGCCGCCGATGGCCACCAGGGGCCTGGTGGTCATCTCCCGCACCCTGCGCAGGGTCTCCAGCCCGGCCGGCCGGGTGTCCTCCTTGGAGTTCGTGGGGTAGATGGAGCCCACGGCAATATAGTCGGCGCCGTTCGTCTCGGCCTGCCGGGCCTCATCCAGGGTGGCAGCGGAGACGCCGATGATACAGTCCACGGGCAGGATCTCCCGTGCCACCTGGACGGGAAAGTCCCGCTGGCCCAGGTGCACGCCATCGGCCTTGACCGCGCGTGCGAGATCGGGGTCGTTGTTGATGATGAGGAGCGCGCCGTGCTCATCGCAGAGCTGGCGCAGGCCCTGGGCTGCGTCCAACTGGATGCCCTTCTCCCGCACCTTGTCCCGGAGCTGAAGCACCGTGGCGCCGCCTTCCAGGGCCAGCTCTGCCACCTGGAGTTCGGGCCGGCCATCGGTGGCCGTGGGATCGATGAGGACGTAGAGGCCCTTGAGCTTCTCGATCTTATCTCGCCGCAGCAGGCGGCCCACCAGCCGCTGCTCCATGTCGTAGACGTCGAAGCGAGCGGCCTTGAACTGCGCGGTATCCATGGCCCGGGGCAGGCCTGCCTGTCCGGTAGGCAGTTCCGGCAGGCGGGAGAACTCCTCCAGCACCCGCAGCGCCTCCTGAGTACGCTTGGCGTTGGCCTGCACCAGATCGGCCAGACTCTGGCGGGGTTCCTCCGGCAGGGCGGGGTTGGCCCCCACATCCTCCTCGGCTCGGCGCGCGCCTAGCAGGGCCGGCTCCAGCGTACCCGCCGCGTGGGAGACGCGGTGGCGCAACTCCCGGAGCTGTCCGGAGAGGGTGGCATCGTCCAGGATAAAGCGGGCCACGTCCTCCAGCACCCGCAGCCCTTCACGGGTGCGGTCCAGGTTAGCGTCCAGGGCGCGCAGGACAGGGGAGGGCACCGGATCGCTGGTCATCGGAGTCCCGCCAGCGGATCGGGGAAATCGGGGAGGCTGGGCATAGGCTTGGGTAGCTCGCCCTCCCGGGCGGCGCCGATCATCTCCTGGATCTCGCCAGGCAGCGGCTCATCGCCCATGGTCTGCTGCCACTCCTGCTCAACCCAGCGCCCGATGTTGGAGGGGTCTTTGTAGTAGTCGTCACCAGGGTCGTTGGGATCGCCCGCTGCCTCCCAGCGGTCGCCTAGAGAGCGGTGGTAAGCGAAGCTGGAGACCGCCTTCTGGAGGTCGGCGCCACCGCAGCTCTGGCACACGGGGTCAAGAGGCGTGGAGACCGTGCGGACGAAGAAGCTGGACTTCTTGTGACACGTGGCACACAGATACTCGTAGATGGGCACTGGGCTCTCCCTTGGCAGACTTCGGAGCCAGCGCTACAGGCCGTCGCTGGCTTGGCCAGCGCCACCGCTGGCGTCGTCACCGCCGTAGGAGCCCTGGCCCGAGAGCTCCTGGCGACGCTGCTCCAGGCGGGAGCGGACGTAGTAGCCGGCATCGTAGAGCTCGGGGGGACGCTCGTCGCCCTGCACCTGTTCCGACATGGCCCGCAGCTCCTCGCCGATGTCGCCTCCGACCTCCCCACCCATCTCCTCAGCGAACCTGGCGGCGGCTCCCGGGTCATAGGGGTTCTGCAGCTTGCCCATCATGCGGCCCATGTCCATCTCGTCGATGCGCTGGAGCTGGGACTTGAGGAACACCGGACGGGACATCAGCTTGGACATATCCTCGCTATTGCAGGAAGGACAGACAGCGCGGATTGGGGTAGAAAAGCTGCGGAAGAAGAGGCTGGCCACCTTGCCGCAGCCATTGCAGTGGTACTCGTAGATGGGCATGAAAACGGCTCCTCCTGGATGCGCTGGCATGTAGTGTGGTGAATCAGAAGACCGCCGAACATGTCTTTCTGAGCACCAGCGAAGAATCTGGGGGGGTGGCCTCCCCCCGCCAGATGCTTCACTTCGTTCAGCATGACAACGTAACGCCTTGCACTAATGAATAGAATCTCTGACTCAGGACAGTAGCAGGGTAGCCAAATTGTAGCACAGTGCGCCTGAGAGAGTAACGACAGGGAGGAAACCTAGCTCGTCCTGGCCCGATACTGCGGCTGCCGGGCGAAGAACATGCAGGCGCAGGCCAGGGCATAGGCTCCCATGAAGGTGACCAGGGCAGCCTGGTAGCTGCCGAAGCTGTCGTAGACCCAGGCGGCAAACAGGGGCGCCGCGGCGCCGCTCAGCACCTGAAAGGGCGTCACGATGCCCCGAATGGTGCCGATGAACCCTCTCCCGAAGTAGTTGGCCCACACCACAGGGTTCATGATGGTCTGGGCGCTGATGCCCACACCGAATACCAGGGCGTACAACCCCAAGAGGAGCACGCTGTCGGCTACAGAGAGGATCGCCAGCCCCAGCGCGGCCACCACAAAAGAGAGCATGGTGCAGTAGCGGACGTGCATCCGCTCCACCATGAAGCCCCAGAAGAGCTTGCTGCACAAGGCGAAGAAGGCCATGAGGCTGGCCATGGAGGCGGCGATCTCGGGAAACCCCTTGTCCTGGATCAGGGGTATCTGGTGCAGGAGCATCGCGCCAAGGCCCATGCCACTGAAGTTGAAGGCCGGGATGAGGAGCCAGAAGGCCGGCGTGCGCACCGCCTCTGCCAGGGTCCAGCTACGCTCCACTCCCATGGCTGAGGGAGCGCGTGCTCCGGCCAGCGCTGCTGGCACGGGAACGGGGGCAACGCCATCGGGCTCTTGCCCCATCTCCTCCGGGGTGTTGCGCATGAAGAGCAGCGTGGGCACGAACACGAGGACCAGCACCAGCCCGCCGACCAGCACCCAGGAGGCCCGCCAGCCCCATTGCTCGATGAAGAAGCTCGTGAGCGGGATGAGCACGACCCCGCCAGAGGAGACCCCCATGGTGGCGATGGCAATGGCGCGGCCCCGCTTGCGAATGAACCACTTCGAGAGGGCCACGGTGTTGGAGAGGTTGCCGAACTCCGCGATGCCCAGCGCCCCGATGCCACCGTAGATCACGTAGAAGTGCCACGGCTCCTGCACCACCGCGTTCAGGGCCAGGCCAGCCGCGCCAATAAGCGCGCCCACCACCATGACGGGCCGTGCGCCGAAGCGGTCTACCAGGTAGCCAATCAGGGGGCCGGCCGCACCGTGCACGATGCTGGAGACGGTGCGGCTGAAGCTGAGGACGGTGCGGCTCCAGCCCAGCTCCCGGCCCATGGTGGCAAAGTAGAGGCCCAGGGTGTAGCCACCGGTGCCGGCGCTGAGCAGGTCCGCCAGGAAGGAGACCCCCACGATGACCCAGCCGTAGAAGAACCTCCCGGCCAGGAGGTCCTTCACCGCAGTGGGAAGCCTTGTTCTGACCGCTACGGGTGCGCCCATTCCGCCAACATTTCGAATCTGCCCTTAGCCCGTTACGTTCCTGAGCACCTCGATGCGCTCCAGCTTGCCCCGCAGGGTAAACTCCACCGCCACCAGGTCTATGCGCATGTCCCGAGGTAGGTCTGGGCGGCGCTGGGCGAATTCCTCCGCCAGGGCCGACAGCCGCTGCGCCTTCCGGGCGTCCACGGACTCCTCCGGCGTGCCGAAAGCCCGCCCGCGCCGGGTACGCACTTCCACAAAGACTAGGTAGCCTCCCTCCAGCGCCACCAGGTCCAGCTCGCCAGTGGGGACCCGGTAGTTCGCCTCCAGCACCTGGTAGCCCAGGCGCTCCAGGTGCTGCCGGGCCAGCCGCTCGCCCAGGGCGCCCAGGCGCTGGCGGACGCTGGTCATCGCGAGGCCGCCGCAGCCGCCGGCTCCGTAAGCTCCCGCAGCGGGGAGAAGGAGCGCCGGTGCGCCGGCGATGGCCCCAGGTTGCGCAGGGCCTCCAGATGCTGGGGCGTGCCGTAGCCCTTGTGCCGGGCGAACCCCCAGCCAGGGTACTGCTCCTCCAGCTCCGCCATGAGCCGGTCTCGGTGCACCTTGGCCACAATGGAGGCCGCAGCGATGGAGGCTACCATGCGGTCGCCTTTAACCACCGACTGCTGGCGAACCGCGGTCTTGAGCCGTTCTCGACCATCCACCAGCACGTAGTCCGCCTTGAGCGGAAGCTGCCCCAGCGCCCGGGCCATGGCCGTCCGGACCGCGGCGCCGATGCCCATTCGGTCGATCTCCAGGGGAGAAACAACGGCGACCGCCACCGCACGGGCATGCTCCAGGATCAGGGGTGACAGACGCTCTCGCTGGGTCGCCGAGAGGAGCTTGCTGTCCCGCACCTGGCTGATCCACGCGCCCTCCAGGGGCAGAGGAAAGAGCAGCACGGCGGCGGCCACCACCGGTCCGGCCAGGGGGCCCCGCCCCACCTCGTCCACCCCGGCGATGCGGCGATACCCCTGCTCCCACAAGGCCATCTCCCGCCGGAAGTCCGGGGCGCTGAAGGGCCGCTTCTGTGCGCTCATCTGGTTTGTCGGCCCGATGCTACCACTCCATCCTGAGAGCGTCAACGAAGTCATGGATTCGTCCCATTGTCTCCCGCTACCTGGGTGAGTAGAATGGGGACGCTCCGGAACCCGAGGAGCCAGACCAGCAACCAAGGAGACCGCCATGCTCGACCACACCACCTGGTACGGCCAGTCCACCCTGCTGTTCCAGCAGGGCAAGCGCATCTGGTTCGACCCCTGGCGCCTCACCGAAGGCGTGCCCAGGGCCGATCTCATCTTCATCACCCACGCCCACGGCGACCACCTCTCGCCCGACGACGTGGAGCGCATCCGGGAGCAGGGAACCCTGCTGGTGGGCCCCGCCGACTGCCTGGAGCCTCTGAAGGGCGCCCGCAAGCAGATCGTCAGGCCGGGCGACGAGCTGGAGGTGGAGGGGCTGAAGGTGAAAGTGGTGCCCGCCTACAACCTGGAGAAGGCCTTCCACCCCAAGGCCAACAACTGGGTGGGCTTCATCGTGGACATCGGGGGGGTGCTCTACTACAGCGCCGGTGACACCGACCGCATCCCCGAGATGCGCTCGCTGCGGGCCGACGTGGCCTTCCTGCCCATCGGCGGCACCTATACCATGGACGCCGGCGAGGCCGCCGAGGCCGCGGGGGACATCGGGCCCAAGCTGGCGGTGCCCTACCACTACGGCGCGGTGGTGGGCACCGACGCCGACGCCCAGCGGTTCCAGCAGCTTGCCAAGGTGCCCGTCACCATCATGCAGAAGGCGGGGTAGGCAGCATCACCATCAGGGTGGCGCCACACGGGCATGTGGCGCCACCGCCCGCTACTTGTCCAGCCACACCTGCTTGTAGTGGCGCTCGTTGCGGCCGCCGGGATGGGGAAGGTAGTCCTTCACGTAGTTCCAGATACCCGTCCGGCTCTCGCTCCAGCTCAGGGTGATTTTTATCACCTGGCTAAGGGCATACCGCTCCAACTCCCCCACCAGCTTCTTCCGCTGCTCAAAGTCCACCGCCGAAGACTGCGCCATGAAGAGCTCGCCCACCTTCTCGTCACACACGGCTCCATAGTTGCGAGCTGTGCCGCACAGGTAATGCTCTGCGTAGAGGGCGTCCACGTCATCGATCGCGGCGGCGAACCCCCAAGGCAGAATGTCGAAGTCGTGGGCCGTCGCCAGGTCGTACCCCGGCCCCTGGGGCACCAGGGTAATGGGCGTCTCGATGCCCACTCGCTTGAGCTGGTCCTGCACGTAGATCCCCAGGTCGCCACTGGTGGAGAGGTTGAGCATGGTGGTCTTGAAGCCATTGGGGAACCCGGCCTCTGCGAGAAGCCTGCGGGCCTCCCTCCGGTTCGCCTCCACATCAGGCCCGTAGCCGGGTAGCTTCGCCAGCTCCGCCTCGGGCAGGGCAAAGGAGCTGCCGGGCATCAGGTAGCCGCCCAGGATCCCGCCGCCCTGCTGTATGGCCTGAATGTAGGAGCGGCGGTCCATGGCCAGGCTGATGGCCTGCCGCACCCGGAGGTCATTGAAGGGGCTCCGCAGCACATTGAGGTGGATGGATTGCCACGCAATGCTGGGGCCACGGTGGACCGCGATCTGGCCAGCCAGGCTCCGCTCCATCTCTTCCGCATCGGTCACGCTCAGTCCATACAGGTCGACTTGCCCGCTGCGGAAGGCTGCCAGGCGGGTGCCGGCATCGGGGATGATGAAAATCATCACCCCGTCCAGGTAGGGCAGGCCCGGCTGCCAGTAATCCGGGTTCTTCTGGATTTCCACGGAGACGCCGGGGAGGTACTCCTTGAACCTAAAGGCCCCGGTGCCCATCATCTCCTTCTTCATGGCCTCGTGGCCCTTGGCCTCCACGTAGGCCTTGCTGTAGATGCCCATCCAGCCCTGGGCCAGTACCGGCATCAGGGCGGCGTAGGGACGGTTGAGCGCCAGCTTGACGGTGTAGTCGTCGGGGGTCTCGATGCGGGTGATGGGGTCGAGTTGTTCCTTGCGAGGGCTGCGCATCCCTCTGGGTGGATTTTTCATCCGCTCAAGACTGAACTTCACGTCGGCCGCGGTCATGGGCGTACCATCGTGGAACCTGATGCTCTTGTGAAGGAAGAAGGTGACCTCTTTGCCGTCTTTGCTGACCTCCCAGCGCGCGGCGGCATCCGGGACGATCTTGCTGGGATCGTGGGGATGGTACATGATGAGGTTGTTGTAGGCCGCCCAGGTGGCCTGCTGCATGTTGGTGACAGACTCCTGGTGGAGGTCAAAGCTGGGCGGGTCTCCCGGCCGCTCCAGTCGGAAAATACCCCCGTACTTGGGCTGGCCTGGCGCCGGGCCTCCATCCTGCGGCTGCGGCCGCGCCGCCGGACCGCACCCAAGGACAACGGACAGCCCCAACACCCAAAAGAGCAACAGCCCCAGGGTTCCCCTACGCATGGCGACCTCCTCTGCGCTCTTACATACCTTCCTCAGAGGGCGCTGCCCCTGAGCGGCGCCTTCTGTCCAAGCCTCTCCAAGCGAGAGACTGTCGGCGCCGCAACGGCCGATGCAGCCTCCCCAAAGCGGGGGACCTCCCTTGCTCCGTTCTTGCCAAGATGATCTATACGATAACCCTATTGTACCGCCTGCTATCGTAGCGTCAACCTAACTGGCCCCCCGCGTGAACGCCTCCCTATGGCCCCGGACTGGCAAGGCGAGGGCAGAAAGGCGACAATGATAGGGCGCATCTGCTCCACGCCACCGTGCTGGTGATGGTCAGCATGGCGACGCGAGGGGAGAAGCAGCTCTGACCTAGGAGCAGCGAATGACGGAACTGGACGAGTTTCGCCAGGAGAAAGATCGGTTCTTCGGGTCCCATCCCCAGTCGCCCCTGACGCCGGAGCAGCGGCGGAGCTTCCAGGGCCTGCGCTACTACTCGGAGAACCCGGCGCTGCGGCTACGGCTGCCGCTGGACACTGACGTGCCCCACGACGTCATCGTCATGGAGACCAGCACGGGCGACCAGCAGACCTACGCCCGGGCCGGGAAGGTCTCCTTCACCATTGATGGCCAGGAGGTGGCGCTGTCGCTCTACGCCGCGGAGGACGCCCACCAGCTCTTCCTGCCCTTCCGGGACGCCACCTCAGGCACGGAGACCTACGGCACCGGACGTTACCTGGAGGTGGAGGCCAGGGAGGATGGGACGGTGGTGGTGGACTTCAACTACGCCTACAACCCCTACTGCGCCTACAACGAGCAGTGGAGCTGCCCCATCCCGCCCGTGGAGAACTGGCTGCGAGCGCCCATCCGGGCCGGAGAGATGACCTTCGACCAGAAGGGACACCCATGAACCTCCGAGACATCCAGAGCCCCATCAAGGCCCGCTACAAGGCATCATCCGGCGCCGCCAAGCTGACCCTGGTAGCCCGCTCCAGCCGGATGCCTGCAGAAGCAATGTCCTGCTCAGTAGACATCGGCCGGGCAGCGTACGAGGCCCAGGCCCACAGCGGCGTGGGCGGCAGCGGCACCGCCCCTTGCTCCGGCGACCTGCTCCTGGGTGCGCTGGCCGCCTGCGCGCAGATCACCGTCCAGATGGTGGCCGCTGCTATGGGGCTGGCGCTTGACAACATAGAAGTCGTCGTAGAAGGAGACCTGGACTTGAGAGGGACACTGGGCATGGACTCCTCTGTCCCGGTAGGGTTCCAGGAGATCCGCTGCACTATGCACGTCGCCGGCAACCTCACAGAGCGCCAACGCACCATGCTCAGGCAGACCGCGGAGAAGTACTGCGTAGTGCTGGCGACCTTAACGGCCCCGCCGAAAATCGACCTGAGCTGGGTGGGGGCGCCTGCCGGCGACTCTGGCCACTAGTGTGGTGTCTCCGAGATTCGCCGCATATGTCCGAGGCCGAGAGCTTGTCATGCTGAACGCAGTGAAGCATCTGGCGGGGGGTGGTGCCACCCCAGATTCTTCGCTTTGCTCAGAATGACATTAGTGTAAATCTTCGGAAACAGGATACTAGCGGTGTATAGCAGGTAACCGCCCTAAGTCACCCTGACAGCACGTCACTCGCGTTAGTCCGTCAGCGCCTCGATCTCCCCGGGCTTGGGTTGCACTACCAACCGGCCATCGACGACCAAGAAGGGGCGGCGGACGAGCCGCGGCTCCCGCACCATCCACTCCAGCATCTGCTCCTCGGACATGGCGGAGGGATCCAGCCCCAGCTTGGCGACGCTGGGGCTGCGAGCGGAGAAGAGGTCGGAGACAGGGCGGCTGCCCGCCAGCGCCTGGATTTCGTCAGCGGTGAAGCGCTCTCTGAAGAAATCTCGCTCTTTGAAGGCGAGGGTCTGCTGGGAGAGCGCCGCTCTCACCTTCTGGCAAGCGCTTCAGTTCTTCCACCAGTAGAGGGTGACGGATCTAGGGGGCACGCCCTACCTCTTCTCGTGACAGGACACGAAAGCCGTGGGCTACTAGGCAGGCTGCCACTTCCTCGGCTCGGGGCAACCCCCGCACATCGATTCCTTGTTTCGTCCCGAGAATCTCAACCCCGATGGGGGTGCCGTCGCGGCCGTAGTCAACAAGGCGAAAGGAAGGTTCGCAGCTCAGGTCTGTCGTACGATAGGACCTGCGCTTGCGACTAAAGTAGACGGAGAGGCCATCAGCTTCAGGATCATATTCCAGTTTCATGGTCTAGTCCCAAGCCGAACGCACGAGTGCCTAGACGGCTACGTTGCCGCGGTCTCCGCGGCCGGCTCTTGCTCCAAATAGAAGTTGTGGTCGTAGAGCTCGGCGACGCGCGCCAACTCCTCAGCCGTCAGGTCGGCCACCTCGGGCGCCGCGGCGAACTCCACGAGCTGCTCCTCGTCGTAGATGTTGGGCAGCACCGTGGCCACCAGGGGCTCCGCCAGCAGCCACTTGATGGCCGCCTGCCCCAGGGTCTTGTCCCGCCCCTCGTGGAGGAAGCGGAGGCGCTCCAGCTTCTTCAGGCCGTCCACCAGCCACTGGCGGGGCCGGTGGCTGCGGTGGTCTTCCGGAGGGAAGGTGGTCTCCAGGGTGTAGTTGCCCTCCAGCATGCCCGAGGAGTGGGGCACCCGCACCATGATCCCCGTCTGGTTGCGCCGGGCGGCAGGCATGAAGTCCCGGCCGGGGTCCTGCTCCAGCAGGTTGTGGATGATCTGGAGGGCGGTGAAGTCTCGCCGCTGCATGGCCGCCAGTCCCTCCTCCCGCCAGCCGATGGCGGGGCCAAGGGCCACACCGTAGTAGCGGATTTTCCCCTCGCGCCGCAGCTCCTCCAGCGTCGCGAAGAGCTCGTCGGAGTCTATCGCGTCCATCCGGGCGTTGTGGAGCTGGTAGAGGTCGATGTAATCGGTCCCGAGGCGCTTTAGGCTCTGCTCGCAGGCGAACTTCACGAACTCCCGTGACCAGTTCTGGGGCCACTCCCGCTGGCCCGTGCGCTGGCCGGGGTTGCTGTAAAAGTCGTAGCCCACCTTGGTGCTGATAACGATCTCCTGACGCTGCTTACCCAGAGCTTTGGGCATGATCTCCTCGCCGCGTCCGTTGCCGTAGGTGTCGGCGGTATCGAAGAAGGTGATGCCCAGGCCGAAGGCTTTGCGCAGCAGAGCCGCGGCAGCCGCGTCGCTGTAGTCGCCCCACCAGCCGGCAGTGACGGTCCACACGCCGAAGCCCACCTCCGAGGCTTGCAGGTCGGACTCGGGGAAGGTGCGGTATCTCATGGCTCCTCCGGTAGCGAGGGCAAAGCGGGCATCAAGGCACCTCTCGATGATAGCACAGGGCCCCAGGATGATCGAGGCAGAGCGGCGGGAGACCGTTTATTATTCTGCACTGCAGGCTAAAGCCTGCAGCATGGCGGTTCAGGATTCCTCAGGCTTATGGTCATTGATTAAATAGACCGCCATCCGCAGTGTGGCCGGGCTCACCCTCTCCCTAGCCCTCTC
>JACPQN010000068.1 GCA_016190485.1 Chloroflexota bacterium | reverse complement strand
CCTTCGTAGATCACTTGGGTCACCCCGCTGGTCCAGGGCGCGATCAGACCGTAGGACGTACCGGTCACCCAGCCGGGGTCCGCGGTGCACCAGTAGATATCCTCCGGCTGGAGGTCCAGCACGTACTTGCCCGTGAGGTACTGCGCCAGCACCGAGCCGTGGACGTGGGCGGCTCCCTTGGGCTTGCCCGTGGTGCCCGAGGTGTAGTGCATGATGGAGTAGTCGTTTTCCGTGGTGCGCTCGATCTGGAACGTCGGCGGGGCCTGGGCCATGATCTCCTCGTAGCGCACGTAGCGCCCGTGGAAGTCATCGGTGGTGTAGCTGCCTTCCCCCGCGATGATGATGGTCTCCAGCGCGGGCAGGTCCCGCAGGATGCCGGTGATCTTCCGCTTTAGCTCCGGGCTGGTGACCAGCACCTTGGCGCCGGAGTCCAGCAGCCGGTCCCTTACCGGGTCGGGGCCGAAGGCGGAGAAGAGTGGGCCGATGACGGCGCCCAGCTTCAGGGCGCCGAAGACGGCAAAGTAGATAGAGGGCACCCGGTCCAGGAAGGTGAAGACCCGGTCGCCCTTCCGGACGCCCAGGGTGCGGAGCGCGTTGGCAAACCGGTTGGTCTCCGCCTGCGTCTGCGCGAAAGTGTAGGTCTGCTGCTCGCCGTTGCGGCCTTCCCAGAGCATGGCCACCTTGTCGCCCCGACCGCTGGCCACATGGCGGTCTATTGCCTCGTAGCCAAGGTTCAGCCCACCCCCCGGAAGGCCATCCAGCTCCTTCCGGGCGTCATCCCAACGAAAGGCCGCCCGAGTGCCATCGTAGTCGACCAGGTTGGGCCGCTTCCGGGGCGCCTGGTCGCCCTGCTTGTGTATGGTTGGGTAGGACATGGTCACGATGCAGGTATCTCCCTTCCTGGTCAGAGTATAATCCGCTCAGACGACTCTAGCGCGCTCCCTGCGGTCCTGTGCTAATGGGGTAACAGGCTCCGCTATCGCACCCGCGCTGGGAAACCTTGGGGGCTGCCTCCGCTGGGACAGCGCGAGCTTAGCGCTCCTCCAGCCACTGGTTGAAGTGGGGAGCTCGCTTCTCTCGCCAGGCAGCCAGCCCCTCCCGGGTGTCGGGGTGATGGTCGGTCACGGCCGTCTTAGCCGCAATATCATCGAAGGCGTGGAGCATGTGCATCTCTGCCGCGTTATAGATAGCCCGCTTGAGGAACCGCAGGGCCACCTGGGGGCCGTTGGCCATCTCCCGGGCCAGCTCCATGGTGTGCTCCATAAGCTCTCCGGGCGGCACCACCTCGTGCACCAGGCCCAGCTCCAGGGCTTCCTGGGCCGGGACGACGCGGTTGCGCAGCATGAAGTCCAGGGCCCTGGGCAGACCCATGAGCTGCACCAGCAGGTAGTGGCCGCCCTCGTCGGGCAGCAAGCCGAAGCGCAGCGTGCCGCTGCCCATACGGGCCTCCGTAGACGCGATGCGGAAATCGCAGGCCAGGGCCAGGGAGAAGCCCGACTGGATGGCCACGCCATTGATAGCAGCGATGGAGATCTTGTCCAGGTTGCGGATGGCCAGGTTCACCGTCTGGGAAAGGGCCCGCAGCCCATCGTAGGTGCCGATGGGAGTGCTATGGCCACGGGGAATATCAGGCACCAGTTGCTGCGCGCCGGCGAACTGGACCTGCCGACCCGTGATATCGTCCCCCGCGGAGAAGGCCCTACCTGAACCCGTGAAGACCACCACCCTGACCGCATCGTCCATCTGGGCCTGGGTCAACACCTCCACCAGGTCCCGTTTGTGGCCCTGAGTCATACCGTTAAGCCGGTCCGGTTGGTTGAACCGGATGACCGCGATCCCTGGGTCCTCCAGAGTAAGCTCGAAACCGCGAAAAGTTCCGGTCTGCATGGCTCAGCTCAGCTCCTTCTTGACTGGTACGTGAGGTAGCGTGCGGAAAGTGCTACGGGCACTGTATGCAGGGGGATGTCGGGTGTCAAGTCGGCGCGCCGCCAGCGCCTCTACACCACCAGCACCACTTTTCCGAAGGCCCGACGCTCCTCCAGGTACCGGTGGGCCTCGGCGGCCTCGGCCAGGGGAAGCGTGCGGGCCAGGATGACCCGCAGCCCTCCCTTCAGCATCAGGTCGAACAGGGTGGAGAGGGTCTCCAACCCGTTGCCCCGGGGCGGCGTGACGGAGGCCAGGGAGAAGAAACCAGCCCGGCGGCCCTCCGGCGGCGGGGGCGGCGGGTCCGGCACCGAGCCGGCGCTGCGCCCCACGTTCACCAGCCGGCCCCCTGGGGCCAGAATCCCCAGGCTGCGCTCGTAATACGCCGCGCCCACCGTGTCCAGCACGATGTCCACCCCGCGGCCCCCGGTGAGGCGCTGCACCTCCCGCACGAAGTCCCGCTGGGCATAGTTGATGGTATCGTCGGCCCCCAGGTTGTGAGCCTTCATGCACTTCTCGTCGCTGCCGGCGGTGATCAGCACCCGCGCCCCGGCGTGCTTGGCGATCTGGATAGCTGCAATGCCCACGCCGCTCCCGCCAGCGTGGATGAGCACCCGGTCGCCCGCCTGCATCCCCGCCTCCTGGTGCAGGGCGAACCATGCAGTGAGGAAGGCCACCGGAACCGCCGCCGCCCGGGCCAGCTCGATGCCCTCAGGCACCGGGCGCGCCACCGAGGCTCGCACCGCAGCGTACTCTGCGTAGCCGCCGGAGCCGGGGTTGGCCACCACTCGCTGGCCCACCTGGAACCCCTGCACCTCGGCCCCCACCGCAGCCACGGCGCCGGCGAACTCCAGACCCAGGACCATGGGCAGCGCAGGTGGCATGCCTCGATAGCGCCCTTCGCGCTGAAAGAGATCGGCGTGGTTGACGGAGGCCGCTTCGATCTTGATCAGGAGGTCCCTGGGCCCCGGCTCGGGCACGGGCGCCTCCTCATAGCGCAGCGCCTCCGGCGGGCCAAACTCATGGATGCGTATCGCTTTCATGGAGCTCACTCCTGTGGGTCCTCGTATTGCCAGCCGAAGCGGGCCGCCAGCCGCCGGACCGCCGTGTCCATCAGCAGGATCAGCGCGCTCACCAGGGCGAGGTAGCCAATCACCAGCCCGACGAAGAGCAGGATGGCGAGGAGGCCTTCGGTGCGCTGCGAGATGAAGTCGCTCAGACGGGCAGCCGGGAAGATCCCCCCCAGCAGGATCACCCACACCAGCACGCCCACGACCTGCCTGGCTTTCACCATCGCTCTCCGGCCTGACTACCTGGCCGCCAGCGCCGGTTGACGCAGAAAGTTCCGCAGCAGGTCCTTGCCCACCGCCGTCATGATAGACTCCGGGTGGAACTGTACCCCCTCCACAGGATGCTCCCTGTGCCGCACCCCCATCACCAGGCCTTTGTCGGTCCACGCGGTGACCTCCAGGCACTCCGGCACGGTGTCTCGGAGGATGACCAGCGAGTGGTAGCGGATGGCTTCAAAGGGATTGGGCAGTCCGGCAAAGACGCCGCGGCCATCGTGGTGGATGCGGCTGGTCTTGCCGTGGACGATCTCCCCCGCCCTGTCCACCACGCCGCCGTAGGCCTCGCCGATGCACTGGTGGCCCAGGCACACGCCAAGGATGGGTAGGCGCGGCCCGAAGCGGCGGATCAGCGCCACGGAGACGCCGGCTTCCCGGGGCGTGCACGGGCCGGGCGAGACCACGATACGCTCCGGCGCCATGGCTTCGATCTCCTCCAGGCTGACCTTGTCGTTGCGGTACACCTCCACCTCCTGCCCCAGCTCGCACAGGTACTGGTAGAGGTTGTAGGTGAAGCTATCGTAGTTGTCTATGAGCAGTAGCATTTGGGTCTCCCGTGCTAATTACTATCCGGTAAGTGCCCTGTTTCCGAAGTTCGGCGCAAGGGTCATTGCGAGGGAGCCCGAAGGGCGGGGCCGAAGCAATCTGGGGGCGCGGTTATGTTCAGAGACCTCCAGGCATTGGCCCCTCACCAGATTGCCACGTCGGCTTCGCCTCCTCGCAATGACAATAACGAGTCAGCATGACAACCTGGGGCACTCACCCGCTCTCCTCCTCTGCGATCTCGATGGCCCGGAGCAGGGCCATGGCCTTGTTCACCGTCTCCTGGTACTCCGGCTCCTCCGCGGAGTCGTACACGATGCCGCCGCCAGCCTGCACGTAGGCCACGCCGTCCTTCAGCACCATGGTCCGCAGGGCGATGGCCGTGTCGATGTTGCCGGAGAAGCTCATGTAGCCCACCGCGCCGGCGTAGGAACCCCGCTGGCTCGGCTCCAGCTCCGTGATGATCTCCATGGCCCGGATCTTGGGCGCGCCCGAGACGGTGCCCGCGGGGAAGCAGGCCCGCAGCACATCGAAGGCGGTCAACCCCGTCCGCAGCCGGCCCTGGACGTGGGAGACCCGATGCATCACGTGGGAGTAGCGCTCCACGTCCATGATCTGGGGCACCCGGATGCTGCCCGGCTCGCTCACCCTGCCCACGTCGTTGCGGCCCAGGTCCAGCAGCATCACGTGCTCTGCCCGCTCCTTCTCGTCGTGGCGCAGCTCCTCCTCCAGGCGGTCGTCCTCCTCCGGCGTGGCGCCCCGGCGCCGGGTGCCCGCGATGGGGTGGTAGTCGATCTGGCCGTCCTCCACCCGCACCAGCATCTCCGGCGACGTGCCGATGATGTGGAAGTCCTTCAGGTGCAGGTAGTACATGTAGGGCGAGGGGTTCACCGCACGAAGGGTGCGGTAGAGGGTGAAGGCCTCGGCGCTGGTGGGACGGGCGAAGCGCTGGGACAGCACCACCTGGATGACGTCGCCGTCCACGATGTACTCCTTGGCCTTGGCCAGCATGTGGCTGTACTCCTCCCGGGCCAGGTTGGACTGCACAACGCCAGCTTGTCCGGGCTTGGCCCGCTCGCCCCGGGGCCTGCCGGAGGCAGGCACGGGCCGTCGCAGCCGCGCCACCAGGCGGTCGATCTTCTCCACGGCCTCCCGGTACGAGCGTTCCAGGCCTGCCGGTACGCCCGGCAGGTCGCCATCGGTATGCACGTGGCTGATGACCTTGATCTTGTGCAGCAGGTGGTCGAAGACCAGGAGGGTGTCGGTGAACAGGAACAGCGCCTCCGGCAGACCCAGGGAGTCCTGGGACGAGATGGGTACCCGCGGCTCGAAGTGGCGCACCGCCTCCCAGGCCAGGTAGCCCACCGCGCCGCCGTGGAAGCGGGGCAACCCCGGCGCCGCCGCCAGGCGGTAGCGGGCCAGCTCCTGCTCCACGGGGACCAGCGGATCCCGCGCCTTGGCGCCGGACCGGGCGGGCCTGGTGCGCAGCACCTTGTACGGCTCGGTGCCGATGAAGCTGTAGCGGCCCCAGCGCTCTCCGCCCTCCACGCTCTCCAGCAGGAAGGAGTAGGGCCCCTGGGTCACCTTCAGGTAGGCGGAGACCGGGGTCTCCAGGTCGGCGTTGATCTCCCGGTAGATGGGGATCAGGTTCCCTCGGGCTGCCAGTTCCCGGGTCTGCTCCAGGGTGGGGGTATAGTTGATGCTTGTTCTGTCCTGGGTGGCTACCATTATGTAAAGCTCCTCCCCTGCCCGTCGCGGGTGGGCCGTCTTCACGTATAGACGTCCGCTGTGCCCTCGCCCCGCGCGGGGGCGAGGGCTAGGGCCAGGACCAAACCCTGGGCACAGTAGGCGTCGTTGCTGTTTGCGTTCTTGTCATTCTGCCCATGCTATCAGAACCCGCTACTAGGGGCTGCAATCGCGAGCCCTTCGTTCCCTGAGGCTCTCGAAGGGATGAAGGGCGACATGCCAGCGATGCCTTCGAGGGCCTCAGGCAACACTGGCTTCACGCCCTCCGCTCTGACAGCTTCGGGAGCATAGCCCAATTCTCTGTTATGAGGGCTTCCTTCTTGGCCCTTCTCCATCCCTTCAGTTGGCCTTCCCGGTCATAGGCCTCTTGGATGTCCGCGCATTCTTAAGCAAACACCAACTTGACGGGCAGACGGGCGGATGTATATTTGCCACCCAGACCCGCCTGATGTTCAGCCAAACGCAACTCAAGCTCGGTTGTCGAGCCGACATAGTAGGTACCGTCTGCACATTCCAAGGTGTAGACCCAGGCTTTTCCGCTCATGTGACTGCTGTTCGCCCAGCGGTGCCCCTTCGGCTGTGCTCAGGACAAGCTTCGACAGGCCTGCCTGTCGGCAGACCGGCTC
Source organism: Chloroflexota bacterium (assembly GCA_016190485.1). Lineage (GTDB taxonomy): Bacteria > Chloroflexota > Dehalococcoidia > SHYD01 > SHYD01 > JACPQN01. The sequence goes on along the minus strand of JACPQN010000068.1, from coordinate 2,432 downwards.
AGGCAACGCTGGGCTGTCACCCGCTGTCGCCCGTCCTGAGCCCGTCGAAGGGCTACGCTCCAGCGCCCTCTCCCACTGGGAGAGGGTCGGGGTGAGGGATCTACCTCACTCCGTGTACTTCAGGTGCATCGCGTCCCGCACGTCCGCCATGGTCTGCTGGGCCACCTCTCGCGCCCTGCGGGAGCCTTCCCGCAGGATGCCCTTCACGTCCTCCATGTGGGCGGCGTAGTGGGCCCGCCGCTCCCGCACAGGGTCCAGGAAGGCGTTGAGCTTAGCCGCCAGCCGCCGCTTCACCTCCACGTCCCCCACCCGCCCGGCCTGGTAGCGCTCCTTCAGCTCCGCCACTTCATCCTTGTCGGGGTTGAAGGCGTCGTGGTACATGAACACGGGGTTGCCCTCCACGTGGCCGGGGTCGGTGGCGTGGATGCGGGCGGGGTCGGTGTACATGCGGCGCACCTTCTCGGTCACCGAGGCCGGATCGTCGCCCAGGTAGATGCAGTTGTTGAGGCTTTTGCTCATCTTGGCCTGGCCGTCGATGCCCACCAGCCGGGGCACTCGGCCCACCAGGCCCTCCGGCTCCGGAAACACCTCCCGAAACATCCGGTTGAAGCGGCGGGCCACCTCCCGGGTCATCTCGATGTGGGGGAGCTGGTCTTCGCCCACGGGCACCAGGTGGGCCCTGGGCAGCAGGATGTCGGCCACCTGGCTGGCGGGATAGTTGAAGAAGCCCAGGGTCAGGGTCTTGTGCTCCGACTCCAGGTCGGCCATCTCCGCCTTGAGCGTGGGGTTGCGCTGGAGCCACGAGAGGGGCAGCACCATGCTCAGCAGCATGTGGAGCTCCGCGTGCTCCGGCACGTAGCTCTGCACCTCAAACACGCTCTTCTCCGAGTCCAGCCCCACGGACAGCCAGTCCAGCGTGACCTCCAGCACCGAGGTGCGGATCCGCTCGATCTCGTCCAGGTGGTCGCCCAGGGCCTGGTAGTCGGCGATCAGGAAGAAGCAGTCGTACTCCTCCTGGAGGCGGACCCAGTTCTCCAGCGCGCCCACGTAGTGGCCCAGGTGCAGCGGCCCCGTGGGCCGGATGCCGGTCAGGATGCGCTTCTTTATCGGTGCCATCAAGATAACCCGAGAAAACGGTGAAAAGAATCCAAGTCGGCCTTCTGAAGCCGAGGGTTGTCATCGGTGTGGTCATGGTTCCAGAGGCCCCACTGCCTTACCTTCTCGTTATACGCCATGTGTCCTAGCCAACCATCCGAGGGAATGCAACCCTTGCACTGAGCGAGTTCGTAGATCAGTTGTTTTTCGTATTCCACCCTTAAACGCTGATCTGCGACTTCAAGACAGCGAACGGTAAAGTTTTGTTGCACGTATTCCAAAAATTGTCGCTTTACGTTCTCCGGTCTCCACGCCACTTTGTCTTTTGGGTGGTACCAGCGTTCGATGTCGGTTGCACACGCTCCATCACGTTTGAGTAGGGCAGAGCCTAAATGCATGCGGAGCACGGTTCCACCCGAAACAATTTCCGAGCGAAGACGCTCGTGTAGGATTTTAGAGATCCCAACCCTAACAATTCTTCCGTCACTACCATCAGCTTGGGAATAATATTCTCCCTTTTCGTAAAGGAAGTAGATGCCATAATCGGGAGCCTGATCAATCTGTTCATGGTTCAAGAGCGGCTGTGCTCCTACCATCTTATGGATTGCTTTACAAATTTCGCTGTGCACAACTTTCCCCTCGCTACTTGGCGAAAACGTCTCAGCTTGTTTCCCTCTCCCCCTCAGTCCCCCTCTCCCAGCGGGAGAGGGGGAAGAAAATCGCAGTTGGGGGGACACCCCCCAAACCCCCTGCCAGACGGGGAAATCCCCTCTGGACACCCCTCAATTCGACGTAGGGGCGCAGCATGCTGCGCCTGCCTACCGGACACAGGCAGGCATGTCGAAGGACGAGCGGTGGCTTGTCCCTCTAACCCTCTCCCACTGGGAGAGGGTTTGTTGGTCCCCCCCCTAGAGGGAGCGGTTCGCTGCGGGTGAACCCGCAGGGCAGGAGATTCGATCCTCCTCTAGCCCCTCCCTAGCAGGGAGGGGAACGGTTTTATCCCACCCTCGGCAACGCGGCCAGGGCCTCCGCCACCTTGCTGGCGGGATAGGCGTAGTCCTCCAGTTTGCCCGCGAGGTACTGGTCGTAGGCCCCCATGTCGAAGTGGCCGTGGCCGCTCAGGTTGAACAGGATCACCCGCCGCTGGCCGGCTTGCTTGGCCGCAATGGCCTCGTCGATAGCCGTCCGGATGGCGTGGGCGCTCTCCGGCGCGGGGATGATCCCTTCGGTCCGGGCGAACTGCATCGCGGCGTCGAAGGTGGGCACCTGGTGCACCGCCCGCGCCTCGATGACCTTCTGGTCGTAGAGCAGGCACACCAGGGGGGCCATGCCGTGGT
>JACPQN010000071.1 GCA_016190485.1 Chloroflexota bacterium | reverse complement strand
CCCTCACCAAGCGCATGGCCGAGGAGCTGGCCGACTACCTGCGGGAGATGGGGGTCAAGACCCACTACCTCCACTCGGAGGTCCAGACCCTGGAGCGGGTGGAGATCCTGCGAGACCTGCGCCTGGGCGTCTACGACGTGGTGGTGGGCATCAACCTGCTGCGGGAGGGCCTGGACCTGCCGGAGGTGAGCCTGGTGGCCATCCTGGACGCCGACAAGGAGGGCTTCCTCCGCTCCCACGGCTCCCTGATTCAGACTATCGGCCGGGCGGCCCGCCACATCGACGGCCACGTCATCATGTACGCCGACACCATCACCGACTCCATGCGCTACGCCATCGACGAGACCAACCGCCGCCGCACCATTCAGGAGGAGTGGAACCGCACCCACGGCATCACGCCCCAGGGCATCCGCAAGGCCATCCGGGACATCACTGACCGGGTGAAGGCCGTGGCGGAGGAGCAGGCGGAGTACCGGGTGGGCGTGGCCCAGGAGATTCCCAAGGACGAGCTGGCGCGCTTGATCAAAGACCTGGAGGCCCAGATGAAGAACGCCGCCCGGGCCCTGGAGTTCGAGAAGGCGGCTCTGTTGCGGGACCGGGTCGTGGAGCTGCGGCAGCAGCTCGTGCTGCTCCGGGACGAGGAGACTCGCAAGCTGGGCGAACGCATCTCCGGCGGGCAGCGGGGCAGACGGTGAGAGAGTATGCTGTAGTCGGGGTGAACTTATGAAACTCGATGATGACCAGTACGACTTCTCTAAGAAGCTCAGAAGGGCGAAGGTAAAAGGTCCTGAGGTCGCTAAGGCTCTGGCGCGCATCGCTGCCGCCGGAGAAAAGCACGTCGTGCTTCGGGCGGAGGACGGCACCGAAGTGGTGGCCATGAGCCTTGAGGAGTACGAGAGCCTCATGGAGACCATCGATGTGCTCAGCGACGAAGAGACGGTGAAGGCCATAAAAGAAGCAGAGGAGGACATTAGGGCAGGGCGGCTATACACGCACGAAGAAGTGTTTGGACACCCTCTGCCAAAACCCGAAGAGCTTCCTTAGTCAACGTGGAGGTTCGCTATGCCCGTAGAGCGCAGCGGGACCTGGAAGACCTGAACTCACAGGTGCGAGTACGAGTTGAGTATGCAGTTGCTCGTCTGGCAGTTGGACTAACGCGAGGTCGCCCGTTGACTGGCAGCAGGAGAGGTCTATATCGGTTGCGAGCAGGAGACTGGCGCATTATTTACCGCTTTTTGGACAGTGAGACCTTGGCAATAGAGACCATCGGCCACCGTCGGGAGGTCTACCGGCAGGGGTAGAGGGACTGATGCAAGACGAAGAGATACGCAACCCGCCGTCGGCGGGCAGGGCTGGGCCAGCGCATCTCCGGCGCGCCGCGGGGGCGGCGGTAGCGGTTAGGGGTGAGAGTGTCATCTCCTGGGGGGACAGGAACGTGAGCACCCAAGACCTAAAGTCGGCAGCTGCTCTTGCCGTCGTCGCTCTGTTGGCCTTTTCAGGGTCCTTCGTTAGCTATGCGGGTATCCAACAGTCCGGCCCGCTGGGCGTGGCCAGTGGTTCCGGTTCATCGCCGGAGCCGGATCAATGGACACAGGTAGTGGGAAACGGCTTCGGGGATGCCAACAACCTCGCGCTCTGGGAGCTTCACGCCTTCAAGGACCAGGTCTACGCTGCGACATGGCGCAAGGCCGGGACAGGATCCCTGCAACTCTGGCGGTCTCCTACTGGCGAGCAGGGATCCTGGACAAGGGTTACCGACTTCCAACCACCGCTTCTCGACAGAATCTGCTGCGTCTCCGGGATAACCTCCACCAACCTCGGTGGAGGATTCATCTACATGGGGACGTTTACAGGGCGCACCGGTATTGATCCCGTCTTATACCGCTCTGCAGATGGCATCGCTTGGGCCAGGATCAACGACCCGACAAACGGGTGGGTTGCCGGCAAGAACTATGGCGTCAACCCCATGGTGGTGGGGGAGAAGCTTTACGTTGGTACCTTCAACCTTGAGGGGGCCCAGGTCTGGCGCACTCCATATGATGGCGAGGCATGGGAGAAAGTGCTGGACTTTGCAGCCATCGACTCGACGGTGAGACTGGTCACGTACATCTGGTCCTGGAGAGGGACCATCTACGTAGGTACGTGGGATGGCGTGCAAGCCATAGAGCGGGTCCTCCCCCAGGGAGCGCACATCTACACCTCCAGCAGCGGCGACCCTGGAACCTGGACGAAGAATGCGGGCGTAGGCGACGGCTTCGGGGACCGCGAAAACCGGAACATCGCCCAAATGGTGGACTTTGAAGGCTTCCTCTACGCCTCCACCTCCAACAGGCAGGGCGGCCAGCTCTGGCGCTCCCAGGATGGCCAAGCCTGGCAACGGGTTGTGGATGGGGGCTTTGGTAATCCCCTCAACAACGAGCTGCACAGCCTCCGTGTGATAAACGGGCAGCTCTGGGTTGCCACCCTGGCTTTACAGCCTCACTCAACCGAGGTGTGGCGATCCAATGACGGCAGCAGTTTCCTTCGGTCAAATGAGCCAGGCTGGGGAATCCCCGAGAATAGAGGCAATGCGGGCATCGCCGTCCAATTTGGCGACTTCGTGTTTGCAGCTACGCCCAATGCGACGACAGGAGGCCAGCTCTGGCGCGCTGTCCCGCCACCTCCGCCCCCCGAACTGCTCGCTCCTTCTGGTAGCGTCGCACTCGCGACCACGGGCACGACCCTCTCGTGGTCGGAATCACCCCGTGCAACGCAGGTGCACCTCCAGGTCGTCCCCGCCAACAACGACGGGCCAGCCATTGACGCCATCCGCAGCGCCGAGAGCAGCTTCCTTATCCAGCCTCCTGTCATCGGTCAGGGGAACTACACACTGCTTCCCGATATGACCTACACTTGGCGGGTGCGGGCCAGCAACAAGCCGACTTATGCTCCGACGGACGATCGTTCCTGGGGCCCCTGGTCCGAGGCTCGGACCTTCCGCACGCCAGTGCGGGATAGCTCCCGCATTGCGCCCGTCTCCCCAGCAAATGGGGCTACCATTGGCAAGGGAATCCAGGCGCTCCAGTGGGACAACCAAGACAGGGACGTTTTCTACTACGAAGTCCAGGTCAGCCCCGACCCCAAGTTCGGCGAAGAAGGCCCTGTTGCCCCCGTGTGGCACAACCTGGTGCACGGTGGCGTCAGCACGCCGCTGAATAGCTGGCGGACGCCGGAGCTCCAGCCCAGCACCACCTACTACTGGCGTGTCCGGCCCCGGGTCCAGGGCGACGGCATACCGGTGGCCTGGAGCCAGACCTGGAGCTTTAGCACCGCTCCGTAACACCACCGCCACTAACGCCAAGCGGGAGGCCACCCGGCCTCCCGCTCTTTTGTTGACTGCGGCGCTTCCCTGCCCGAAAGATATTGACAAAGTCGGTCAAGTATGCGAACATTTACAGGCTTCCCCCCTGCTGGGGGAGTTCCGTTCAGGCTCACTCAGGCCCATGGCCATGAGATAGAGAAGGAGCAGCCGATGCCTGTTCAGGTCGAAGAGGAAGGTATCGTCCCGATCATAGAGGAGGAGCTGGAGACCTTCGACCAGGAGGTCCAGCGGTTCCGCCGCGGGGAGAACGACCCCACCGCCTTCCAGGCCTATCGGCTCCGGGAGGGCGTCTATGGCCAGCGCCAGGCCGAGGCCCAGATGATGCGGGTGAAGGTCCCCGGCGGCATCGTCTCCGCGCGGCAGCTCGAAGCCCTGGGAGAGATCGCCAGCCGCTTCGCTCCCCTGAACAGGGGGCACATCACCACCCGGGAGAACATCCAGTACCACCACATCAGCCTGGAGGAGGCGGGACAGTCCCGCTGGCTCCTGGCCAGGGTCGGCCTCACCAGCCGGGAGGCCTGCGGCAACACGGTGCGCAACGTCATCACCTGCCCCCTGGCGGGCGTCTGCCGCAACGAGGCCTTTGACCTGACGCCCTATCTCACCGCCTACGTCCGCTACTTTATCCGCAAGCCCTTCACCCAGAGCCTGCCGCGTAAGTTCAAGACCTCCTTCTCGCCCTGCCCCAGCGACTGCGCCTCAGCGCCCCTGCACGATCTGGGCTTCGTGGCCCAGGTGCGGGAGGTGGACGGCGTCCAGCGCAAGGGGTTCCGCATGCACGTGGGCGGCGGCAGCTCCATCATGCCCCGCACGGCGCCGGTGCTGTACGACTTCGTTCCAGTGGAAGAGTACCTGCGGGTGAGCGAGGCGGTGCTGCGGGTGTTCAACCGCGCCGATGAGCTGCGCAAGAACCGGATGATGGCCCGCATCAAGGTGCTCATCGACCGCATTGGGATGGACCAGTTCCGCGCCCAGGTGGAGGAAGAGCTACAGCAGCCCTGGGCCAAGGAGCCCATCAACCCGGAGGACTACTTCCTCCGCCGCTCCGAGAAAACCCCTGGACCCTACCAATACAGCAACGGACAGCGCGAGTCTGCGGAGGACCCCGCGGAGTACCTCCGGTGGAAGACCACCAACGTCGTGCCCCAGCGCCAAGCGGGTTACTACGGCGTCTACGCAAAAGTGCCCCAGGGCGATCTCAGCGGAGAGCAGTTCGCGGCGCTGGCCCAACTGAGCCGGACCCATGGCAACGGCACGGCGCGTCTGTCGGCAGAGCAGAACCTGGTGTTCCGCTGGGTGCCCAGGCACCAGTTGCGGCCCCTCTGGGAGGCGCTGAAGGAGCTGGGCCTGGGAGAGGGCGGCGTCCACGAGATCACCGACGTCACCTCCTGCCCCGGCACCGATAGCTGCAAGCTGGGCATCACCGCCTCCATGGGGGCCAACCGGGCCGTCAGCCAGCGGCTCCAGGAGATGCGCATCGAGGACGAGCGGGTGCGCGCCATGAACATCAAGGTCAGCGGGTGCCCCAACGGCTGCGGGCGGCATCACCTGGCCAGCATCGGCTTCCAGGGCGCGGCGGTGAAGGGCGAAGAGGGGCGCCAGGTGCCCGCCTACGAGGTCTACATCGGCGGGCGGTACCGGGACGGCGAGTTCCGGTATGCCAAACGGGTCAGCACCAAGGTGCCGGCCAAGCGGCTGCCCGACGCGGTGGAGCAGGTGGTAGCGTTCTACCAGACCCAGCGCCAGGATGGGGAGAGCTTCGACGACTTCGTGGACCGGGTGGGCTTCCCCGCGTTCGAGGGAATACTGACAGGGCTCAAGGGTGTCGGACCGGTTGCAGAGAACCTAGAGCTGTATCAGGACTGGGAGCGCAGCGGCCTCTACGCCCTGGAGCGCGGCGAGGGCGAGTGCGCGGTCTAGGGCCCACACCTATGCCTGCGACGCCGGATTAGCCCGTGGCCTCATTGCTGGGCACCGTAGTCGCCACCCTGGAGGCGCGGCGGGCCACCGAGATGGCCGGCCTGATCAGCCGCCACGGGGGCGTGCCCTACTCCGCTCCGGCGCTCAAGGAGTCGCCCCTGGGCAACCAGGACGAGGTGGCCCACTTCATCGAGCGCCTGATCCAGGAGCCCGTAGACATCCTGGTGTGCCTCACCGGTGTGGGGACCAGGGCGCTCCTGGAGGCCGCCCAGGCGCTGGAACGACTGGAAGCGGTGCTGAACGCCCTGGCCCGGATGACGGTGGTGGCCCGCGGGCCAAAGCCGGTGCGGGTGCTCAAGGAGTACGATGTCCGCATCGACCTGGTCCCTCCGGAACCCAACACCTCCCACGAACTCCTGGAGATGCTGCGTCCTTTGGGTCTTCGGGGCAAGCTCATTGCCCTGCAGCACTACGGCGAGCCTAACGTCTTCCTGCGGGACGCCTTGAGCGAGCTGGGGGCCAGCGTGTTGGAGGTCTCTCTCTATCGGTGGGAGCTGCCGGCCGATCAGCAGCCCCTGTGGCAGCTCTTGGAGGACCTGCAGCGGGGGGCCATCGGCGTGGTGGCTGCCACCAGCAAGTCGCAGGTGCACCACCTCTTTGGCCTTGCCCGCGAGCGCGGCCTGGATGCAGCCCTGCGGGATGCGCTGAACGGGGAGGTAGTGGTAGCGGCGGTGGGCCCCGTCACCGCCCAGGCCTGGCGTGAGTGGAGCGTCACGGTGGACGTCATGCCGGAGCATCCTCACATGGGCCACCTGGTGATGGCCATCGCGGAGCACCTGGAGCAGCGGGCGGCCCAGTCCGTCTCCAGCGAGGTAGGGGTCACGTCAGAACTCTAGCGTGGTGTTTCCGAAGTTCGTTCACAAACTCGCGGTCAGGGATGTCATGCTGAACGCAGTGAAGCATCTGGCGGGGTGGGAGAGCCCCATCCCAGGTTCTTCGCTACGCTCAGAACGACATAGAGGTCGAACTTCGGAAACGGAACTCTAGCACAGCACGGGTGAAGCCATGAGTAGACAAGCAGCCCTCACCGCGGCGGAGATGCAGGACCTTAACCTGCGGTTCGCAGAGGCCCAGCCCCAGGAGCTGCTCGCCTGGGCGCTGGAGCGCTTCCGTCCCCGGATCGCTCTTTCTTCCAGCTTTGGGGCCGAAGACGTGGCCCTCATCGACATGCTCTGGCGCATCGACCCCAGCGCCGCCGTTTTCACTCTGGACACCCTGCGGCTCCACACCGAGACTTACGCGGTGATCGACGAGGTCCGGGAGCGCTATGGCAACCCGGTGCAGGTGTACTGCCCGGACCTCCAGGCCGTGGACCAGATGGCCAGAGAGCGGGGCTACAACTGCTTCTACAAGAGCGTCGAGGACCGAAAGCTGTGCTGCGGCATCCGCAAGGTAGAGCCCCTGGAGCGCGCGCTGGCCGGCCTGGACGCCTGGATCAGCGGCCTGCGCCGTGACCAGGCGGCGACGCGCAGCGATGTCCTGAAGATCGAGGTGGACGACGTCCATGGAGGGATCATCAAGCTCAACCCCCTGGCCGACTGGACCAGCGAGCAGGTGTGGGACTACATCCGGGCCAACCAGGTCCCCTACAACCGGCTGCATGACCGCGGCTTTCCCAGCATCGGCTGCGCCCCCTGCACTAGGCCAGTCCGGCCCGACGAGGACCCCCGGGCCGGGCGCTGGTGGTGGGAGCTGGACCGGGAGCAGACGGAGTGCGGCATCCACGTTGGCTATGACCTCACTGCGGTAGCAGCCCTGGGCAAGAGCGGCAGCAACCAGTGACCACGGAGTTCGATCCGCTGCTCGCCCTGCTGGGCCTCTTCGTCGGCACCCTGGTCGGCCTGACCGGCGTCGGTGGAGGCGCCATCCTGACCCCGCTGCTGGTGCTGGTAGTGGGCGTGAAGCCCTCGGTGGCCATAGGGACTGACCTGGCTTACGCCGCCCTCACCAAGATGGTCGGTGGTTGGAAGCACGCCCACGGCGGCACCACCGATCTCTCCCTGGCGCTGCGGCTCGCCTGCGGCAGCGTTCCCGGCGCGCTGCTGGGATCCTGGCTGCTCACCGCCCTCCAGGCCAGTGGCGAAGACAGCCTGCGCCACATCCTGGGTTTCGCCCTCATCCTGGCGGCCGGCGCGAGCCTGCTGCGCGCGCTGGGGTTCACCTGGAACATCGGACATGGTGAGACGCCGGGCTGGCGCGGCGCCCCGCTGCTGGGACTGGGGATCGGTGTCCTGGTGGGACTCACCTCCGTGGGAGCAGGCTCGCTGCTCATGGCGGTGTTTGCCCTGCTCTATAGGCTGCCCGCGGGGAAAGCGGTGGGGACGGACATCCTCCACGGCGCCGTGCTCGCCAGCGTCGCCGCGATGGCCCACGGCCTGGAAGGCCGCATCGATCCCATCATGGTGGTGACGCTGCTGACGGGCTCCGTGCCAGGGGTGCTCCTGGGCTCCTGGCTCTGCGTCAGGATACCCACCGCTCCCCTTCGCCTGGCCATCGCCGGCGTGCTGGCGGTATCTGGGGCCGCGCTGATCTAGCTCGCAATTGTCATTGCGAGGAGGCGAAGCCGACGTGGCAATCTGGTGGGGGGGCGATGCCTGGATTTCGCTGAAAGTCACCCCACCCCCGGATTGCTTCGGCCGCCCTTCGGGATCCCTCGCAAAGACATTGGCGCCGAACTTCGTGACAGAATACTAGTACCTACTTAGCTAAATCTCGATACGTTAGTTTTCGAAGGTCTTGGTACACGACCGCTGTCCATCTATTAACGTAAGTAAGTACTAGTACTTACTTGCATAAATCAGCGTACACGCGGTCCGACCCCATCCCGCTCACCCTGAGCCTGTCGAAGGGCGAGCCGCTCATGGTTCCCTTCGGCAAGCTCAGGGTAAACTCGGCTCACCACGAGCGGCAGGTCCTAACGCTCTTTTCAGAAAGTAGGTATTAGGATATTAGATGGAGTAGTTGGCGTAGCGGAAGCGGCGCTTCTCGTTCAGAGCAAGGGCCAGCAGGCTCCGGGACTTCAGCTCCTCCACGATCCTGCCGCAGGCGTCCTCCACCGGCACATCGTCCCCGAGCCGCACGTCCGTCTCAAGAGGCGCTCCTGCGCCGATCCGCGCCATCAGCACCGGCACGGGGTGTACCAGGGTCTGGACGGCCCGGTAGTCCTCGTCCTCTAGACCGTGCAGCGGGCAGACGACGATGAGCCCGGTATCCAGCAGCAACCGTGCCACTTCCCCAAAGCGGCGCACGACCTCATGGCGGTCTGCCGCCACCATGTCTGCATCCAGCCCGGCCCGCAGGTTGTCCGGCTCCAGAAAGTAGGCGTGGCGGCCGTCGTCCACCAGCACCTGCTCTAGGCGGCGGGCCAGCGCCTCCTGGTAGGAGGTGTCTCCCCCGAGAACCAGCACCAGCGCCGCCCGGTGGCCGTAGTGCTCGGCCCGTTGCTCCGGCCATACCTCGCCCTGTACCCAGGAGCGGTCCCGCCGCCGGGCTTCTTCTCGCAGGTCTTCCAGTTCGTCGGAGAGGACCTCGGTGATGATCCCGCCACCCGCGACGTCATACTCGTCCACCAGCACAAAGCGCCCGGTGGCGGGCAGGTCGGCATAGCGGTCGAAAGCGATGGGGCTGCGGGTGCGAATGCTCAGCTCGGCCACCTCGTTGCGGCGCACCGTCTCCCGCAGTTCCTGGGCGCCCAGGTCGGCGGCATCAATGATGCGGTGCACCGCCAGCACCTGGCAGGGCACCTCGCGGGTGGCCAGGCGGAGGGCGTACTCGGCGCCGGTGGTGAGGGGGCGCCGCCCCATCCAGAAGAGGTTGCACCGGAAGGACCTGCCCACCAGAGGCGCGCCATCGTCGTGGGACGCGATCTCGCCCCGCTCCACGAAGATCTGCTCCTCCAGGGTGAGGCCGATGGATTGCCCCGCCTCGGCCGAGGCAGGCGGGCGGTCCACGTGAAAGGCCTCGATGCTCTTGACCCGCGCCGCCTTGTTGGAGGGGGAAAAGACCAGGCGGTCGCCGACGCGCAACGCGCCGGCGGTGAGACGCCCCGCTAGGATGCGACGGGCATCGAACTTGTAGACGTCTTGAAGGGGCAGGCGGAGGGGCGCCTGGTCTGGCGGAGTCTCCTTATGAAAACGCGCCAGGGTCTCCAGCACCGTGGGGCCGTTGTACCAGGGCATGCGGTCACTGGGCTGGGCGATGTTGTCACCCAGCTTTGCGCTGGCGGGCACGAAGCGCTCCGGCGTAACGTGGATGCCGGCCAGGAAGGCCTGGTACTCCTCCTCGACCTGCCGGTACTCCTCCTCACGGTAGCCCACCAGGTCCATCTTATTCACCACCACTGCGATCTGCCGGATGCCCAGCAGGGACAGCAGGTAGCCGTGCCGTTTCGACTGCTCCTGCACCCCCTCGTCGGCGTCGATCACCAGGAGCGCAGCATCGGCGCGGGCCGCCCCCGAGATCATGTTTTTCAGGAACTCTTTGTGACCCGGCGCATCAATGATGATGTATTGGCGGTCCTGCCAGGAGAAGAAGGTCCGGGCGGTGTCGATGGTGATGCCCTGCTCCTGCTCCTCCAGGAACGCATCGAAAAGAAAGGCGTACTCGAACTCTTTGCCCTGCTGCCGGCAGATGGCCTGGACCTTCTCCAGCTTGCCCTCTGGTAAGGAGCCGGTGTCGGCGTAGAGGCGCCCCAGCAACGTGGATTTCCCGTGGTCCACGTGGCCCACCAGCGCGATGCTCAGATGTTCGGTGGCGGAGGTGGCTACCATCGCCTTCAGCGTCTCACTCTCTGTTTGGGGTTCCGGGGATTGCCGGAGGGCTACATATAGCCGTCTTTGCGCAGCAGCTCCATGCCGCGACCTTCGTCCTGGGCACGGCCCGCCCGCTCTGCGACGGTAGTCACCCGGAGCTCCGCGATAACGTCGTCCAGGTTCTTGGCGGTGGACTTGATGGCGAAGGTGCAGGGGGCGCAGCCCAGGCTGCGATAGCGGGTACCGTCGCCCTGGTCGAAGTAGAGGGGGATCATGGGGATGTTTTCCAGGCGGATATACTCCCAGATGTCGATCTCCCGCCAGTCCAGCAGCGGATGGATGCGGATGTGGGTGCCCTTGGGAAAGCTGGTCTTGAACTGGTCCCAAAGCTCGGGCGGCTGATCCCGGAAGTCCCACTCGCCCGCTTTGTCGCGCGGCGAGAAGTAGCGTTCCTTGGCGCGGGTCCCTTCTTCGTCGGCGCGGATGCCCATGATCACCCCGGTGAAGCTCTGCTCCGCCAGGAACTGCTTGAGGGCGTTGGTCTTCAGCGCGGTGCAGCAGACCACCCGGCCCAGGGTGTGGTTCATCCCTTCCGCCAGGGCCTGCTTGTTCTGGCCGATGAGCAGGTTGAGCCCCCACTCCTTGGCCACCCGGTCTCGGTACGCGATCATGGCCGGGATCTTGTAGCTGGTGTCTATGTGCACCAGGGGGAAGGGCACATACCCAAAGAAGGCCTTGCGCGCCAGCCAGAGGAGGACGGTCGAGTCCTTGCCCATAGACCAGAGCATGCAGAGGTCATCGAAGTGTTTGTAGGCCTCCCGCAGGATGTAGACGCTCTGATCCTCCAGCGCCCGCAGGTGCGCTTCGGCGCCAGGGGCTGTGCTGGCCTGGGCTTTGGAGTCTTCGCCGGTAAGGATGGTCATGGCCGCCCCAGGTGTTTATAAAGTCGACTGACAATTAGCATAATATGCAAGGAGTGTCTGCGTCAACCGTTTGAGGCGCCGTCCCTACGCAAGAGTGCCCCCAGCAGTGCGCGAGTGGGCCACACCATGATTGCTTCGGGAGACGGTTGGAGGGTTGCGCTGGCCCGCCCGCGCCCTCGGTGGGAGCGAGTCGCTCCCGCCGAGGGCGGTACTCGAGAGTCCGAAAGGTTCCGCTAGGGCGTGCTAAAGGACCATCGGTCTGACCACATGGTGGGCGTGCCGTCTCCCTGGACTCTCGGCCGCACCCGCCAGTAGTAGGTGGTGTTCGGCTCCAGCGCGTACTGGGAGGGGATGGTGTAGCTGTTCAACGGCTGAGTGACGCCGCCATGGCGCAGCTCCCAGTAGAGGAAGGCCTCGGGCCCGAAGGCCGGGTCTTTGCTGACCTGCACCTCGTAGTAGAAGATGTGTTTGCTCAGGTTGTCCCACCCGAGGGTCGGCGTCAGGCTGGCCACGGTGGCGCCTGGTGGCGGCCCTACCGCCGTGATGAAGAAGCTGACGGCTGGCCCAGTGCGGAAGGTGCGGGTCGCCCAGTTGCTCCAGCCGGGGTCGTTCTCCCCAACGGCGGTGGAGGCCAAGGTGGTGCGCACCCGCCAGGTGTAGGTCATGTCGGGCAGCAGCACGTAGTTCCCCTCGCCCATCTTGGGTGGCTGCACCTGATAGCTGCTCTCGGCGTTGCGGATCAGGTTGATCCCAGGCCCGTCGTTGTTGAAGGGGATGACCTGGATCTGGTACTGGGTTGCCCCCGGCGGGTTGGTCCAGGAGAGCGCCGGGGCGAAGTTGAAGCTCACCGTTTTGTCCTCCGGCCCGACTGCCGCAGGGGCAGGAATCGCCAGGATGGAGAAGAGGCTGAAGCGGGTGACCTCTGCAGTCAGCGTTTTGGTCACTGGGTCCACCACCGCGGCCAGCTTCTCCCAGACGCCCGTGGTCTGATCCATGCGTGCCAGGAAGAGGTTGTTGGGGTCACCGCCCGCCGGTCCCAGGTCACTCTCGCTATAGCCGATGGCCAGCTTCACCGCCTTGCTAGGCGTGGTAATGGCTGCGCCGGAGGGATCCGTGAGGGTGATGTCGGCCACCACGCTGCCTCGATACGCCCAGTCCGGATAGCTGAAGGCTCTGGTCGGGCTCTGGATGGAGAGGCTTACCGAGCTCACTCCCGCCGCCGCTTGCGGTGGCACCTCCACCAGGACGGTCCCGGAACCGACCCTGCCGCCCGCGGCCACGTCCACCGGCTGGTTCACCGGCATCACCAACTGGATGGGCGCCAGGCCAACCTCTGGCGGCGGCGCAGCGCCTCCACCACCCGTAACAGGAGTGGCAGTGGTCGGGGTCACCGTCGCACCACCGCCATAACCGCCGCCACCACCACCGCCGCCACCGCCACCACCGCCACCGGTCGATGGCAGCGTGGTCGTGGTGCTACTCTGCACCACTGTGATCACCGAGAACTTGGTGAGGTGGGTCACGCCGCCACAGGTGAAGACGTACAGCACCGTGTCATTGGTGCAGGTGTCCAGCGTGACCCAGTCGCCGATGGTCTCGTCGAAGTAGCCCGACTTCAGGTTGCCCACGGCGCTGACGGGGATGGGGCTTGGCACCTGATCACTGTAATCGATGACGATGGTGGCGCCGGCAGTCAGGTTGGTGATGGCCTGGCCGTTGGAGTCGACGATGTTGATGTCCTTGGCCACGCCGCCGGCAGGCCGGTAGCGCGCCGTGGCCGGGGCTTCTGTCGTATTCTTCGTCTTTACGGTCACGGTAGAGTTGGCCGAGCCCATGGAGCCCGCGGGCAGCAGCAGCTTAATCTTGTTGCGAGCATCGTCCACCGTCACCGCAGAGGACTGGGTGGACTGCTGCTGGTTCTCTGCAGCGGTGGTGCCGGAGGCGGTCATGGTGAAGTTGACGGCGGAGGCGGAAGCGGTGGTTACCGTGACCTCCTGCGCCGTGGCGACGAAGCCGTCAGCGTAGGGCTGTACGCTCCAGGTGCCGGCGGCCACGGGCAGGCTGTATGGCACCGGCGAGGCCGCGGTGATCTTGGCGCTCACCGACTTCCCGTCCGAGGTGTTGGCCACTACCGTGATGGAGCTGCCCGCCGTCGGGCCGTCCACCGTGCCGCTGATGGTGATGGCCGAGGCCTGGCTGGTCAGCGTAAGGTTCTGGGTCACGTTGCTGGTGGTCACAGCCACCTCAACCGCGCTGCTGGGCACAAAGCCCGCTTTGGAGGCGCCCAACTGGTAGGTGCCGTTCTGAGGCACTATCAGGGAGAAGGCGCCGGTGGCGGAGGTATTGGCCCCCGCGACAAAGCCGGCGGTGGTGACTCCCACCACGCCCACCCGGGCGTTGGCCACTGCCGCCCCCGTAGTGTCCAGCACGTTGCCGGAGATGGTGACACCGGAGAGCAGGGTGAAGGCCACGATGGGGTTGCCGCTGCTGTCGCAGGTCGCCGTGCCCGTTGGGGTGCAGGGCACCGTCACCCCCGTCTTCTCAAACTGCCCCCGCCCGGGGATAGACGCCCGCACGGTGTAGGTCCCCTGGGGCACCGCCAGAGTACCCGTATTGGTGTTGAGGATGTGATCGTGGTTGCCCACGGGCGGCGCCGGCGGCGGCTGTACCGCATCCAGGAACGCCTCAGTGGGAGTGTCGCTCAGGTTCACGGTGATGCTGCCCGTGGTCGCAGTGAAGGCGAGGGCCGCAGGCGCAGTGCACGTGCTGTCAATGGTGATGTTCTGAGAGGGTAGCTCGCCGATGGTGGGCACCCAGGCGTGGATTCCCCACGTCACACTGCCCGAGACAGGGCACGGCAGCGGCAGGGAGAAGTTGCCGCTCTGGTCCGCCATGGCGCCGTTACCGCCCAGCACGCTGCCTGAAGGTCTGGCTCCGATCGCGGCGTTGGAAGCGCCGGAGCCGTTCACCGTCACCGTACCCTGCACGCTGAGGGAGTTGGCCAGGGTCAGGTTAAAGTTGCTGAGGTTGGCGGTGACCAGGCCGGTGTCCCGCGGCTCCGTGGGTCCGAACCCAGGCACGAAGCCGCCGACCCGCCAGCGGGTGTTGGGCGGCACGTAGAGGGTAAAGGAACCCGAGTCTCCGGTGATGGCGTCCACTCCGCCCGGCTGTGGGTTCCCCGCGGCGTCGATCGGAAAGCCATGGACGAAGGCGTCGGGTACGGTGGTGCTGGTGCCCCGCAGCACCTTACCGGAGATGGTGATGGCCCCCGTGCTGCGGGAGACCACCAGGCTCGCCGGGCTGGGTGTCTGCCCGGTGGTGGTCACGGTGACCGCCACCTCCGAAGCAGGCGGCAGCCCGGGCACGAAGGCCCCCACCTTGTAGGTCCCCGCCACTACCTTGAGGGAGGCATTGCCGCTGGCGTCGGTCTGGCCTGCGGTGCCGAACCCGGCCGTCCCGCCTGCCGCCACGGGCTGGTAGGCCCACACCGGCGCATTCGGCACTCCGGAGTTGTCGTTGCTGAAGGTGACCTTCACCGTCAGCGCCAGGTTGGCGGCGTTCAGGGTGAAGTTGAGGGTGGTGTTAGCGGTCACCTTCACCTGCTGCGGCGGCGCAGGAATGAAGTTGGGGGGCGTGAAGGGCAGGTTGGGATCCGGCGGCGGAGGCATCACTGAGACCTGGTAGTCATCGGCAGGCAGCGGCAAACTGTAGGACACCGTTCCGCCTGTACCGATGGTAAGCGCGCTGGTGTGGAAGAAGCCCTGGGGCGAGACGGCAATCACTTCCACTAAGTCTCCGGCGGGCCCCGTAATGGTTCCAGACAGTGTGACCACCTGCCCCTGGGGTTTCAGCAGCAGATGCAGCAGGTTTGTGGCGGAGGAGCCCGGGGTTCCGGCGGGCGCAGGGACGGGGACCTGCACGGGCCAGGGCGGAGCCAGATAGGTCGTGCTGCTCACGGTGACGGTGGGAGCCGTCACCAGGGTCACGAAGTCCGGCTGGAGCTTACTAAAGCTGAACCGGCCTGCGACCCCGCTGACCGTCGCGGTAGTGGCGGTCACCTCGCCGTTACGAGGGCTGATCAGCTTGACGGTCACACCGTCCAGCCCGGTGCAGGTTGGGGGACACCCCACGGCAAGCGCCGCCACCCGTCCCTCCAGGGTGCCCGCGCCCGCTGCTTCGATGGCGAAGGGGATGGAGGTCAGGGGGCCCTGAATGGTATTGAAACTGGCGTCCAGCGTCCTCACTGTCGCCGTGTACCCACCGGAGGGGGCGCCGGTGGTAGCGTCGATGGTCAGGGGACTGGCCGTGCTGGTGTTCACCACCGGCAGCATGGAGAAGCACACCGGCCGCGGCGCGGTAAGGGCCTGGGTGACCTCAAAGGTTACGGTGGGGCCTCCCGCGGTGTTCGTGCCCACCGTGGGAATGGGGTTCAGGAAGACGTAGCAGGGGAAAGGCGGCAGCCCCGAGGCGCCCAGATCGATGTAAGGCTGTGGGATGCGCGCGTTACTGAGATCGAACCCTGCGGGGAAGGCCACGCGGATGCGGCCGCCGACAGGGACGTTGGAGGTCGCCAGGAACTCCACCCGGTAGACCGTGGTCGCGCCCGCGGTGGGGTTGTCCGGGAACACATTGACCGGCGTGAAGGTGGCCTGGAACTGAACGCCCACCGGCATGGAGGGGCCGGTGCCGTCGGCCTTGAATCCCGGCGGCGCTGCGCCGGTGCCGCCCGCCCCGTCCGAGGCCAGCAGGCCCAGGTCCAGCCCTCCTGCCGGGAGCGGTCCGGGGATGAAGTCGGCAAAGGTGCCCTGTCCCAGGCTCAGGGACACCGCCTTGTCTGGCCGCGCGGTAAAGGCGCCAGTGGTACCGTTGGCCCGGTAGTACAGCGTGACGGTGACGGAGGTCTTGGTCGCGTCCGGGTTGAAGATCGAGGCTTTGACCACGAGACAGCCTGCGCTGGCGCCGGCCGCGGTGCAGTCGGCGGCGGGAGAGGGATAGACCGCCGGCGGGTCCGGCCCGATGCCGATGGCCCCGGCGGCGCCAACGCCGCCCGGCGCGGGCGGCGGCGCCAGGGTGAAGAAAGGCATAGGCGAGCCGAAGCCGGGGTTCTGGGCGAAGTTAGACGGTGAACTGTCGTCCACCGCGGTGAAGTAGAAGTCGATGCCGCCCGCGGGCGCTGAGGCGATGGCGCCGCAATGGGTGATGGTACCTATGGTCAGGGCACAGTCGGAAAGGGTGGTGGTCGCGGTCATGGCAACAGAGTTGAAGGTGCTCAGGTCGGGGCTGGCGCCGTGGTTCTGCCAGCGCAAGGTAGCGGTGACCGTCGCGCCCGTCACGGTGTCGGTGATGTTAGCCCCGATCTTCAGCGGGCTGCCCGCGGTGTAACTCGTGGGGAACACGGGCATGATGTTGATGGCAGCGGCTGGCCCTCCGGGGACAAAGCCGCCCAGGAACACGAAATCGGGGGTGACACCCAACGCCGGCAATCGGGCTGTCATTGGCGTCGGCATGCTGCTGTCCGCGGCCTCAATGAAGAAATCTACCCCTGCGCTGGTGACGGTGGTCGCGGGGATGACGCCGCAGTGGGTCAGCGCTACCCCACCCGGCCCCAGCGCGTTGTTGCAGGGCGTGAGAGTCGTACTCATGGTGGCGGATGTAAAGCTCGAGGTGTTATGCGTCCGGTAGTGCAGTGTGGCGGTGACGGCCCCGGTGCCACCGGAGACCACCACGCCAATAGGCAGGGGAGCGCCCGGGGAGAAGGGCCCATTGAAGAAGGTGATAAAGAGGCCCTGTGGGAAGGGGGCCGGGCCGTAGTAGCTGCCCAGGGTAACCCACTGTCCTCCCAGGGAGGCGATCAGGATGGCGGAGACGGTACTGAGCAGGGCGAAAAAGGAGCTGCTTCTGGTCTTCACCTGCTGCGAGCAAAACCGCCGCAAGAGCTGCATCATGTTCCCGCTTTCGGACCCTCCTGGCGGGGCGAGGGTCGTGGGATGAGTGTGGACAGCGTGCACAAGGCGCGCCGCGCCGTGTAAGATTACATCTTGAGGCTTGCTGCGATATTCATATCACGAGACGGAGCGGGGGTCAATAGTGTGAAAGCACCAGTCACTACTATCACGCTGTTGTCGCCTGCTGTGTTGGCCTTCAGCGCATACCTGACAACCCTGGCTCCCAGCATCACGTTGCGCCACTGGGGTATCGACACCGGGGAACTTGCGGTCTCCGTCCATCGCCTCGCCATCCCGCATCCCTCTGGTTATCCGGTCTATCTCCTGCTAGGGAAGCTTTTCAGTCTCATCCCCGTGGGCGACATTGCGTACCGCCTGAACCTCATGTCCGCTTTCTTCGCTGCTCTGACGGTGGGTCTGGTGACGTGGGCGATCTACCTGAGCCTAGCCAGCACCACAATGGCCCCGAGGGCTCGCATGGGCGGGGCTCTGGTGGGCGGCGCCGCTCTGTCCTTTTCCTTCACCTTCTGGTCTCAAGCAGTCATTGCCGAGGTCTATGCTCTCCATTCCTTCTTTCTGGCGCTCCTAGTGCTCTTGCTCTTACTCTGGCGATCCCATTGGGAGAGCCGTCACAGTTCTCGTTGGGCGGCGCTGCTGGCGCTGGCGCTCGGCCTGGGCTTGGGCAATCACCTGACCCTCGCGTTGGCCGTCCCCGGACTGGCGCTCTTCGCTATATTGGCCGGCCTGAACCGGGTACCGCGCACGCGGCAGGAAATCATGCACGCAGTCCCTTCGCGCGTCGTCGCCTGGGCAACCCTATTATTTCTCATGGGGCTGAGTCCCTATCTGCTTCTAGCCTACTGGGCGCAGCAAGGAACGTGGCCCAGCCTGTGGGATGCCAGCACGCCGGGGCTGCTCTGGGAGCACATCAGCGGTGGCCCCTTTCAAGGCCTCCTTTTTTCGTTCCCGGTGACCGCGGCCTTATCCAGACTTTCCGGGGCTATCGGGTTTGCTCTAGAGGAGTTCAGCTTCGTCGGCTTTGCCCTCGCCATGGCGGGCATCTGGTCCATGGGCCGGCATGACCGGCCTCTAGCGGCATACTGGCTTACGACGGTGGGGGTTAGTCTTCTTTTCGCGATTAACTACCCGACCTTCGACTCCCGGGTGTACCTCCTGCCGGTTTTTGTCCTGCTGGCAGTGGCGCTGGGTTGGGGCACGGCCGAGGCCCTGGAGTCTGCGGGCAAGCTGATGCCTCCATCTCCCTCTCTCAGCTCAAGCCAGCCACGGGCAGGGTTCCTTCTGCACTGGGGTCCCCTGGTTCTGCTGTTGTTCGCGCTTCCCGGCTACATCTTTGTGACCACCCGGCCCGCGGCAGACCTATCGGGCGAGCGCGACCTCTACGCCTTTGCGCAGGGTGCGCTGGAGGTCTTGCCGCAGGATGCGCTGCTGCTCACCTGGGGCGGCCAGGAGACCTTTGCTCTCTGGTACCGCCAGTATGTCGAGCATGAGCGGACGGACGTGATGGTGGTGGATGTCGCGCTCTGGGGCTGGTTCTCGTACCAGCGCAGTCTGCAACGCCACTATCAGGACCTGGTCCCTCCGGTGGGCACGCCAGAGTATGTCCAGACCCTCCTCGAGCAGCACCTGGGAAAGCGGCCGGTGTATGCCACCGCGACGGTTGCCAGCCAACGGTGTGAGCTGCGCATCGCGCCGCCCACCCGGCAGTACGAGTTCCGTCCGGTGCCGGTCCGGGTCATCGATGCCAACGGGCGCTGCGGATGACACGCGGCTGCTCCCCTGCTTCGCTCCAGCGCGCTGGCGGGCTAGTTTCCTAACCAGCGGCCTGAGTTTTCTGGCGACTCAGGGCATTACTCGCTTGCAGGTACCCGCCGGTACACCGCCATGTAGTGGGAGCTCCACCGCCGCAGCCCGCTCCCTTCCAGGCGAGCCTCCACGGAGCGGGCAAGGCCCAGGAGCGGCTGCGGCAAGAAGTCGGGCAGGGTCCCCGGGTGGACCCAGCGCTCGGTCCCCACGTCGATGGAGCGCAGCAGCGGAAAGAGGTAGCCGAGGTACGCCCGCAGCACCGGATTGGCCACGTTCATCTCCTGGAGAAAGAAGAGCCCCCCAGGTTTGAGCATGCGTGTCACCTCCGCCAGGGCCTGCCGCTGCGCTTCCACTGTGCCCAGGTGGTGAAAGGCGTTGATGCTGTAGACGAAGTCGACGCTGCCGGAGGCAAGCGGCAGCATCAGGATAGTTCCAACTGCGAAGGCAGTATGTGTCGGGGGGCCGTCTCCCTCCGCCATCGCCCGCCGTAGCTGTCCTTCAGCCAGGTCGATGCCCAGAACGCGGCCTCCCGTCCGGCGGGCCATCTCCGCGGCGTACCAGCCCTGCCCACAGCCCAGGTCCACCACCACGCAGGAGGGCCCGGTGCGCTCCATCCGTAGCAGCATCGGATCGGTCTTCTTGCGGAGCAGATGGTCGCGCACGTGCTGGGGGATCTCCTCAGCGTAGTGGGGGGCGAGCAGCTCAAAATGATCCGCCTCCAGGTAGCGGTCCGGCCAGACCAGCCGGTGTGTGATGGACCCCAGCGCCAGGAAGCCGATGCCCGTTGCCAGCCACACGGTGCCGGCCCGGGTGATCAGCACCGACGTCGTCGCGATGTCCAGCGGCAGGCCCGCGCCGGCCAGGTTCAGGATCATGACGCTGCCGCCGATACCCACCCCGGCAGGGAGGAGACTGAAGGCCCCCAGCGCTGTGCCCGAAGCAAAAGCGAACACGGCGTCCTGAGGAGCCACCGGGCTGCCGGTGACGGCCAGGCCCAGGGCGAGGCCCGAAGCGGCGATGGCCCAGGACAAAGCAGAGAGGGCCAGACACACAGAGGCGGTCCCTGGGCCGGTCAAACGCGCCACCACCCCAGCCGCTGCCACCACTGCGGGCTGATGGCGGCGGAGGGAGGCGAACCAACCCCCCTCCGCAAGCAGTCTGCCCGCTCCGGCGCCGGCGGCTCTCCCCAGCACAGCCAGGCCCAGTAGACAAACCACCACCAGCGTCAGGGCCAGCCAAGGCGACCGTACCCAGCCGGAGCTCGCCGCCACAATGAGGAGGATGGCCATTACGTCGTAGACGCGCTCGCCGGCTACGATGGGAACGGTGGTCGTCAACGGCAGGGCGTAGCGCCAGCGCAGCAGCAGCGCCTTGACCACCTCGCCCGCGTGGGCCGGCGTCCACACCATGGCAAAGCCTGCCAGGTAGATCCCCAGGCTATCCCGCAGGGGCACCAGCAGACCGTTGGCGCGGAGGAGATAGTGCCACCGGACGAAGCGGACGCCCAGGCTCGAAAGGGTGGACAGCGCCACTATGGGAGCGATCTTGAGGGCGCTGGCGGGCGCAGAGAGGACGGCGGTCATCGCGTCTCCCCGTGCCAGCCAGTAGGCGGTGACCACGAAGCCGACGAGGAAGGTGCTCCAGAGGGAAACGCGCAGGAAGGTGCGCCCCGACATCGCTCGCTAAGTCTCCTGTGGGGCCAGCCTTTCAACGTCTCGCTCTGCCATGGCGTCCAAGGCAACCCCTTGGGAGTGTACGGCGGCCCGCGGCTCCGCCGCAACGCCGGTACTGCGCCAGGAGATTGTAGCCACTCCAAGGACGAGAATGTTTATAAGCCCGTTCTTCGAGCCTGGTCGAGAAGCATGCCCTGAGCATGCCGAAGGAACGGGCGTGGTCTCGACACGCTCGACCAACGCCCTCGTTAAACACTCTCCGTCCCCAGAGAGTGTTTATCAACCTGCCACCTCAGGCTCAAGCCTGAGGCATTCTGAGCGGCTATGCTGCAGGCTTCAGCCTGCAGTGCGGAGTTCGTAAACACTCTCGTCCCCACACGATTGCCTTTCCAGGCATGCCCCTGTACAATAGCCCTTACTTTGGCCCCCCGCAGACGCTCCCTTTCAGAAAGAGGCGCAGGATGGCAGACTACCCCGTCATCGACGTGCACGTGCATACCCATCGGGACGCCCGCACCGGCGTCCAGGCCATGGGCGGCTCTCCCCGCACCCCCCAGGGCTGGAGCGGCACCATCGAGGAGCTGCTTCCCTTCATGGCGGAGAACGGGATCGAGAAGATCATTCAGGTGAACTTCACCCCGGTGTGGGACATGCTCCAGGCGGCTCGCCGCCGTCTGCCGCAGGATCAGACGCCCGCGCAGCGGGCAGAGGCCGAGGAGCAGCTACGCCAGGAGATGGTGGGCCGTGTCATCCGGCGCAACGAGTGGACCTGCCAGGTGGCCCAGGAGCACTCGGACAAGATCGTAGCCTACGTGGGCATAGACCCCGTGGAGGACGCCGCCACCATGGCCAGTGACCTGGAGGCCTGCCACCAGCGGGGCGCCAGGGGGATCAAGCTGCACACCTGCGTGCAGCGGGTGGCCCCCAACGACCGGCGGCTCTGGCCCGGCTACGAGGCCCTCCAGCGCCTGGGCATGGCCGTGCTCTCCCACTGCGGCCCCTTTGAGGGCATCGAGTTCGACGCCTCTCGCCCCAAGCTCTTCGAGGAGGCGGCCAGGGACTTCCCCAACCTCACCCTGGTGCTGGCGCACTGCGGCGGCCAGCCCTACTACGACGAGGCCGTGGAGCTGGCGCAGCGCTGCCCCAACGTCTACTTCGACTGCACCGGCGTGGTAGACGGCAGCGGCCGCCGCGCCACCTCCGACCAGGAGATCGTGGCCCTCTTCCGCAGGATCGGGCTGGAGCGCATCATGTTCGGCAGCGACTGGGCCTTCCGGGACCCCATGCCCGATGTGCATCGTGTGGAGCGCCTGCCTCTCTCGACGGAGGAGAAGCGGATGGTCCTGGCCGAGAACGCCCGGCGGGTGCTGGGGCTCTAGTCCATCTCCGTAAGACGGCCATGCCCCTGGGTGTTGACATCGGCGGCACCTTTACCGACTTCGTCCTGGTCTCGGGGAGCCGCCTGACTATCCACAAAGTGCCCTCCACCCCCGCCGACCACGCGGAGGCCTTCCTGGCCGGGCTCCGGGAGTTGGGCGATGCCGCCCAGGGAGAGGCGATTGTCCACGGCACTACCGTGGCCACAAACGCCCTCCTGGAGCGCCGCGGCGCCCGCACCGCCCTGGTCACCACCAGGGGCTTTCGGGACGTGCTGGCCATTGGCCGGCAGACCCGGCCCGCCCTCTACGCCCTGGAGCCACGGCGACCAGCACCCCTGGTGCCCCGGGAGCTACGCTTCGAGGTGGACGAGCGGGTGGATCACCAGGGCAGGGTGCTCCAGCCCCTGGACACCGCCAGCTTAGGCGGAATACTACAAGCGCTGCGGCAGCAAGGCGTCGAGTCGGTGGCGGTGTGCCTGCTCTTCTCCTTCCTCCACCCGGAGCACGAGCGCCAGGTGGCCGAAGTCTTGAGAGCGGCAGGCTTTTCCGTCTCCCCCTCCTACCTGGTGTTGCCGGAGTTCCGGGAGTACGAGCGCACCAGCGCCACCGTAGTCAACGCCTACGTCTCGCCCATCATGGAGCGCTACCTGGACCACCTGGAGCAGCAACTCCCCGCCCAGGGCGGCCCTCTGCGGGTGATGCAGTCCAACGGCGGTATCATTACCGCGGGGGCGGCCAAAGCCGCCGCGGCCCGCACCGTCCTGTCCGGCCCTGCCGCCGGCGTGGTGGGCGCGGCTTACGTCGGCGGTCTAGCCGGGTTCATGGACATCATCTCCTTCGACATGGGCGGCACCTCCACCGACGTGGCCCTGGTGCCGGGCCGCTTGCGGGAGACCACCGAGGCTGAGGTGGGCGGCGTGCCTATCCGCCTGCCTATGCTGGACATCCATACCGTGGGCGCCGGCGGTGGCTCCATCGCCCGGCTGGACGCAGGCGGTGCGCTGCGGGTGGGTCCCCAGAGCGCCGGGGCCGAGCCCGGCCCGGTCTGCTACGGTCGCGGCGACCAGGTGACCGTGACCGACGCCCACCTGGCCCTGGGCCGCTTGCATCCCCAGCAGTTCCTGGCTGGCCAGATGCCCCTGGACGAGGCACGGGCCCGCTCCTTCCTGAGCGCCCTGGGGCAGCAGATGGGCCTCAGCGCAGAGGAGGCCGCCTGGGGCGTCCTGCGGGTGGCCAACACCAGCATGGAGAAAGCCATCCGAGTCATCACCGTGGAGCGGGGTGTAGACCCCCGCCACTTCACCCTGGTGGCCTTCGGCGGGGCCGGCCCCCTCCACGCCTGCGAGCTGTCCGAGGGTCTCGGCATCCCCCGAGTGCTGGTGCCCCGCTATCCGGGTGTCCTCTCCTCCCTGGGCATGCTGGCCGCCGACGTGATGAAGGATTACTCCCAGACAGTCATGTGGACCGTCCCCAGCGCCGTGGACGAGGGATTCGTCCGGCAGATCGCCATGGGCTTCCGCAGCCTGGCCGCGCGCGGGTGGGAGGAGATGACGGCAGAGAGCTTCGATCGCCAGACGGCCCAGGTGCTGACGGCTCTGGACATGCGCTACCTGGGCCAGTCCTACGAGCTGGTGGTGCCCTTCGACGCGATCTCCACTGCAGACCTGACGGGACGCTTCCACGCCGCCCATCGGGAGCGCTTTGGCTACAGCATGCCCGGTGAACCCATCGAGATCGTCAACCTGCGCCTGAAGATGCTGGGGCGGGTGCCGCGCCCCGTGCTGCCCAGGGAAGAGCCGGGGCCGGAGGACGCCGCCCCCGCGATGATGGGCCAGCGCGCGGTGTGGTTCCGGGGAAAAACCCAGGCCACGGTCTACGACCGAAAGCGACTGCGAGCGGGCAACCTCCTGGCCGGGCCGGCCATCGTGGTGCAGATGGACGCCACCACCGCACTCCCGCCCGGCTGGCGCGGGCGCGTGGATACCGTGGGCAATCTCATCCTGGAGAGAGCGTAAACCTCTCACAACCCTAAGGAGGCAGCCGTGTACGACCTGATCCTCAAGAACGGCAACCTGCTGGACCCATCCCAGAACCTGCGGGGCGTCCAGGACATCGCCGTGGAAAAGGGCCTCATCGCCCGCATCGGCCCCAACCTGCCGGAGGCCGAGGCCCGGCGGGTGGTGGACGTGAGGGACTGCCTGGTGACCGCGGGCCTGGTGGACATCCATGTCCACGTCCTGTCTGGCTTCACCCGCCTGGGCGCCGACCCCGACCTGGTGGGCGTCTACGCCGGCGTCACCACCATCGCCGACGCCGGCAGCGCCGGCTGCAATAGCTGGGCCGGCTTCGTCAACTACATCATCCCCAAGGCCAAGACCGAGCTCTTCGCCTTCCTCAACGTGGGCAGCGACGGCATGGTCTCCTTCCCCGAGGTGACCAGCGAGCGGGACATCGAGGTTGACCGCACCGTACGGGTCGTCAGCGCGAACCGGGAGTGGATCAAGGGGATCAAGCTACGGATGACCGATCCCATGCTGAGTCTCATGGGGCTGGAGGCCTGCAAGAAGGCAGTCCAGATGGCCCGGGACAGCGGCACCCGCCTCATGGTGCACATCGGCGACCACCAGGGCAAGTACCCCCACGCCCTGGTGCGCCAGATGCTGGACCTGCTGGCGCCGGGCGACACCGTCACCCACATCTGGGCCGGTGGCCACAACACCGCCCTGGACGAGCAGGGCAAGCTTATCCCAGAGCTGCTGGACGCCCAGAAGCGGGGTGTCTGGATGGACGTGGGGCACGGCCAGGGCCACGTGGACTACGACGTGGTCAAGAAGGTGACCGATCAGGGCCTGTTGCCCCAGAGCATCAGCACCGACATCAGCCGCCCGGGGCGAGTGCGCACCGTCCACAGCATGGTGGAGATGATGGCCCGCTCCCTAGCCCTGGGCTTCAGCCTGGAGGACACCGTCACCTGGTCCACCACCAACCCGGCCAGGGCCCTGGGAGAGGAGGGCCGCCTGGGGAGCCTGGCCGTGGGCCGTCAGGCGGACATCTCGGTGCTGCGCCTGGTGGAGGGCAGGTGGCTGCTGCGGGACACCAGCGGCGGTGCCATCCCCGCCAGCCAGATGGTGCTGCCCGTGCTCACGGTAAAGCGGGGCGTGGAGTACCATTCGGAGTATGGGCCGCGCCCCTGGGGCTGGCTGCCCGACTCGGCCGACCAGCCCCTGCCCGCGATCCCAGCCTTCAACGACCCGAGATTCGACTAGCCATGCTCGATTCCGGCGGGGAGAGAGATGCCTCTCGTCCCCCTGAAGGGAGGTCTTAGGTGGGGGGTGAGACGTTGTCCTGGGATGCTGCTCACCCTCCCCTAGCCCCTCCCTGGCAGGGAGGGGAATACTGTTCCTCCCCCTGAAAGGGGAAGAACCATCTGTTCCCTCTCCCCCTGGGAGAGGGTTAGGGTGAGGGCGAGATGCCCCTGGATCCCATCGAGCTGACCGTTTTCGCCAACCTCTTCGCCTCCGCGGCGGAGGAGATGGGCGTCACCCTGGGCCGGGCCGCCTACTCCCCCAACATCAAGGAGCGGCGGGACTTCTCCTGCGCCGTCTTTGACGCCCAGGGGCGCATGGTGGCCCAAGCCGCCCACATTCCGGTACACCTGGGGGCCATGCCGGTGGCCGTGCAGGTGGCAAGAGAGCGCCATGCCTTCGGTCCGGGCGACCTGGTGATCTTCAACGATCCCTACCTGGGCGGCACCCACCTGCCCGACGTGACCATGGTCTCCGCCGCATATGCAGAGGCCGACGGCGGCCCCCAGCTCCTGGGCTACCTGGCCAGCCGCGCCCACCAGGCGGACATCGGCGGCATCTCCGCGGGCTCCATGCCCGTCTCCACAGAGCTCTACCAGGAGGGGATTATCATCCCGCCCCTGAAGCTGGTGGTGGGCGGCCAGACCAACGAGGCGCTCCTCCAGCTCATCTACCGCAACGTGCGCACGCCTCAGGAGCGGGCCGGCGACTTCGCGGCTCAGATGGCGGCCCACCACGCCGGCGAGGTGCGGCTGCGGGAGACCGTGGCCCGCTACGGGCTGAGCAAGGTGCAGGAGGCCATGGAGGCCGTCATGGACTACGCCGAGGCCGCGACCCGGGCCACCATCCACGCCATCCCGGATGGG
>JACPQN010000065.1 GCA_016190485.1 Chloroflexota bacterium | reverse complement strand
TTCGAGTGGATTGCGGTATTCTACAACCGACAGCGGCGACATTCTGCCCTCGGGTATCAGAGTCCCGCAGCGTTCGAGGAGACCCTGCTCGCGGCGGCGGCCGCCTAAAAGCTAGGTGTCTACAAAATCGGGGCAGGCCCAAGGATGTCGCGAGTTCGAATCTCTTCTCCTGCTCCAAATGCTCATACTCAGGCACGGAATTAGCGCTATCGGTGTCGTATTCCGTGCCATTCTCAGAGGGATTCCGGTTCAGGAGGCTGAACGCTACTTGTCAGAGGATGTTCTGAACGCGTTGAAAAGAGCGATGCCTGGGGTTCCTATGATCGGGCCGCGCGAGCAAGAAGCTGGCTACAGGAGGAGGTAGGGCTCTGAGCTCGCGTCTCCCGTCTCGCTTACTCCGTCTTGTGCTGTTGGCGGCTGTCCTTATGTTTGTCGTCCTTTTTGGGGTGCTCAAAGCAACCAATACACCGAGGACGCCGAACAACTTCCAGACGGTTTCCCTCACGAACCGTGAAGCCCCGGCACGCGTGTTGCCCTATCCGCCTCCCATACCAACAGGAGAGGTGTCCTATGAGGAAGACGATAGATCTATTTCCTTGGGCAATCAGGCTGTTAAACTGGTCTTTCTCAAAAGGAATGGGGAATATACTCAGTCGTACATGTGCCCTCAGGAAGCGACCTTCGTGGAAACCGTGACCAGGCGATAGCGGCATGGAGCATGAAGCTGGAGACGCCTGAAGGTAGAGAGCTTGAGACTACTAGCAACCAGTCCAAGTTCCGAGACTATTCAGTTTCCCGGATCGACGGCGGCTATAAGCTGGTCTTAACCTGGGAAGACCTCAAATTCGGGGATGCTTCTTATCCAGCAAGCGTGCAAGCGGCGGTTATCGTGCGTCATGATAGCCCCTTAACGACCTCGCGGATCCAGATCGAGAACCAGGGAACCGCTCCTCTGAGCCAAGTAGTTTTTCCGCTGATAACGAGAGTGCAGGAGCTGAATGGCGACGGCGCGGAAGACGTCCTCGCTTACCCTAGCCGCGGCGGTCTGGAGAGGTCTTTCAGCACCGACGTCATCTCCGGCGCCTGCGACGCAGTCGACGCTCGAGCTGTAGGCATCACGGCGATCTGGCTGAACCGTCAAGGGAGACCACGACTGGACAACGCCAATCCCGACTACGAGATCGGAAATTTCCTAGAGCTCACGTCCATCCTCACCAGGCTAAGGCGCTCCGTTCACTCCTGCTGGTAGTACTCGATTCCCAAATGGGTGATCTGCTCCTCGCCCATCAGCCAGCGCAAGGTATTCTTCAGCTTCGTCTGCTGGATGAAGAGATCGTGCTCCGGGTACACGCTCGCCGCGTGTTGGGGGCTCTTGAAGTAGAACGCGAGCCACTCCTGGATCCCTTTCATCCTGGCCCGCTGGGCCAGGTCGAGGAAGAGAGCCAGGTCGAGCACCAGCGGCGCGGCGAGGATCGAGTCGCGGCAGAGGAAGTCGATCTTGATCTGCATCGGGTAGCCGAGCCAGCCAAAAAGGTCGACGTTGTCCCACCCCTCTTTGTTGTCGCCACGTGGAGGATAGTAGTTGATCCGGACCTTGTGATAGAGGTCGCCGTACAACTCGGGGTAAAGCGAGGGCTGCAGGATGTAATCGAGCACGCCTAGTTTCGACTCCTCTTTGGTTCGGAAGCTCTCGGGGTCGTCGAGGACCTCTCCGTCGCGATTGCCCAGGATGTTGGTCGAGTACCAGCCGGTCACGCCTAGCATCCTTGCCTTCAGCATCGGCGCAATCACCGTTTTGATCAAGGTCTGTCCGGTCTTGAAGTCCTTCCCACAGATCGGCACACACACGTCGTTCGCTAGGTCCACCAGCGCCGGGATGTCGATCGTCAGGTTCGGGGCGCCGTTCGCGAAGGGGACACCCTCGCGAAGCGCGGCATAGGAGTACAGCATCGACGGCGTGATGCTCTCGTCATTAGAATCGAGGGCCGCCTCGAAACGCTCCCGATCTCGGTGGACCGGTTGCTCCTCGAGAAAAATCTCGGTCGACGCGCACCAGATCATTACGAGGCGATCGCAGTGATGCGTCTGTTTGAAGGTACGGATATCGTCGCGGATCGCCTCGGCGAGGGCGCGCTTCGTTGGCGCCTTCTTCACGTTCGGTCCGTCGAGGCGCTTGACGTAGTGGTTGGCGAAGACGGCTGGCATCGGCGTGATGCCGCGCAGAAAGTCCGAGATCGGCTCGACGTGCGCGTGGTGATCGAGAACGCCGGCGGTGATCGCCGCGTCGTAGGCGTTGTCTGGAATCGGGTCCCAGGCGCCGAAGACGAGCTGATCGAGCCCGGCGAGCGGGACGAAATCGCGAATCAAAGGCGAGCGTTTCTCGGTCCGCTTACCCAGGCGGATCGTCCCCATCTGGGTGAGCGAGCCGATCGGTCGTCCCATCCCGCGCCGCGCGTGCTCGACGCCGGCGATGAACGTTGTCGCGACCGCGCCGAGGCCGACGAGGAGAATCCCGACACGTCCGGCGGCGGGAGCGATGGGATTAGGCCGAGTGGTGACGAAGTCCTTCGGTTCCAAGATGACTCCTTCTTGACGGGCCAGCGACATCAGCGGCTGGTGCCATTGCGCGGGAATCCGTCCGATCGCAGCCCAATGCTCAATCGTACTCTGGCGCTTGCCGAGGAGGCTTGCTAGTGCGGACTGGCCGCCGAAGCGGCGAATAATTTGTTGGGCGGGGTTGACGCGTTCGTTATCCATTGCTAGCAGTATAACGAAAAGTTCGTTAGCTTGCAATACACTATTGAGAGACGGGAAGCCACAGCGAGCTTCTTGGCCGCTGCCAAGCAAGTTTCAGCTTCAGGTCGACCCATTGGAGATAGTCGCGGTGGTTATAGCGCCCACGAAATAATTCTCCTGTTTTGCGTAAGCAATGTTCCCATTTCTTGGCCGGAGGTTACCTTGCTCCTTTATCCGGCCTTAGATGAGGCCTTGTCCGCGGAGATAAGAAACTGAATATCAGGGATGCCTTCTGGCTCAATCGCCCGTGGTCGGTGATGAACATATCGACGCTCGCAACCGAGGCGCAGGCAAGCTGAATTGCACCGGGCGGTCTAGACCTAGAAACTTGTGTTTTCCGCGCTCTTTCGTCGGTCAACGAGCTAGGCGCGTTTGATCCGTAGGTTAACCGATTGTCGGGAGGGGAATCGTGAGACCGGTCCTTGGTTATTCATCCGGCCGTATTCGTCAAACCCCACGATTTGCTTTATTCTGTTATTGTCTGCTAGGCAACCACCCGGCAATCTGCTTAGTGGGGCCGATCTAATGGAGTAAAGCCCGCTAGAGCCCCCAACAGCCTTCCGTCCAATCAGACACTCAGAAAGTTAGAGTTTGCTAATCGTGGATTGTAAAGCTAAACGGCAGTCTCGTACCTACGTGCGTTTTGAGCATACATGCCAATGTTCGTTCAATGGTGATAAACTTTCCGGCTCGGCGGGCATTCCGTTCAGCGTTACGGTGACGCTCTGAGGAGCTGGGGTACCTATCCTACACATCCCAGATAGTCCGACCCCAGGAGTGTACGCGGTGGATGTGGGCCGATTCGCGAGATTGACACGTTACGGTGAGAAGCCGGAATTTGAAGTAGAGGAAATCACTCCACAGCGAGCAAGAGAGCTTCTAAGCAAGAATCCTAATCTAGTCTCAAACCCGCCCGCCGGACCACAGACCGAAGAGGAACGGCTCCGCCAGCTGCAACTCAAGGTCGGCCTTCAGTTGTTTGAAACGTATGAATTGGCCGTATTGGAGAGGGAGGCGGCTGCAAGCTGTCCGCTTGTGGGTCCAGTCTTGGAGTGGAAAGCCGGCTCATAGGGACACGTTAGCCCTCAAGGGCGTCCAGCCTTTAGCAAAGCCAGCGGCCACAACACGCGAAAGAGTCGGGCTCAGTCGGCCCTAGGTAACTGGCTTACGTCGAAGCAAACCGATCGACCCATTCTGAGGATTTCCGGAGGTCCGATTCGTGGAGACGGGTGATCTCAACATGAATCTCGCGTATCACTTGGCAGAGCGGCTGGGGCCTCCGCCAAATTTACCTCCTTCACTGGCGGATGTAGCACGACGCGCTAAACTCATTAACGCGGTTGACGGCCCTCCCATGTTTGCCATGCTGAAGTTAGAGGATTCTTCTGCGAACAGTCTTGTAATGTCAGCCAGACAATTCGTTCCCGACGTGCAGGACGACACTCTCCTGCTTAACGTTGTTCTCCGTCTTTGGTCTGGATGCCTTGCGGCTGCGAAGACTATCGCCGCCGAAACTCGCAGTGGACCAAACACTCCGTTGGAGCGTTCAAAGATCTTCAGTCAGTCCATCGACCCGATTGCGCAGACAGATCCCATTTTTCGTGCGGGGGTCGAAGCTGCTCCATGTTTTAAGTCGCTCCGTAACCAGGATTACTCCTTCGACGGAGTACCAGATGATTCCGCTGTCCGGAGATTTTCTGATTCCCCGCGAGAGCAGGGGTCTGTTTCGGGCCCCTAAGACAACCTCCGCAATGAGGGCCTGACTACGAGTCTTCCAGGAGCCATCCTGTAACCTGCATGCCGTCGGTTCGCGAGCCTTCGAAGCGTTCTAGTCTCAGACGTCTGGACATCCGGGCTCACGCGGCGGTCTCAGAATGGTGCATGGCGACCGCGTAGATGACGGGCAGCGTGGTCCGGGATAGGTGGCGCCGCCAGAACCCGTTACCGGCGGTTAGCCCCCCACGTCCGCGGTTCCTATCTGACCTGAACACCAGGCAGACGCCGACAAACTCCTCTCTCACTGGACAACTGAGGGCCCAGGGCGTAGTGTCTCTCAATAGTGTTATTGATGGAGGGAGGGCCGTGTGGTGAACGACGTCCCAGGGGCGGCAGCGCCGGCTAGCGAGCCCTTCGTCGTGATGGCCAAACCGGTGGGTCCCATCTGTAATCTGGAGTGCCGTTATTGCTACTACCTTGATACCGCGCGCCTTTACGTTCGTCCACATCGATTCCGGATGTCGGACGCACTGCTGGAGACCTACATACGTCAGTACATCGAAGCCAGCCCGGGGCCGGTGATCCTGTTCGTGTGGCATGGCGGTGAGCCGACATTGGCCGGACTAGACTTCTACCGACGCGTCGTTGAGCTGCAGCAACAGTACCTGCCCGATGGATGGACGTGCTGGAACAACCTCCAGACTAACGGCGTGCTGCTCGATGAGGAGTGGTGCACCTTTCTGGCGGACCATCACTTTGATGTGGGCCTGAGCCTAGATGGCACGAAGTGGGTGCATGATGCCTACCGCAAAGACCGCCGTGGCCGGGGCACCTATGAACGCGTATCGGCAGCTATTCGGCGTCTCCAGGCTCACGGTATCCAGCCGGATCTGCTGTGCACCGTGACCTCCGCGGTGGCGGAAGAGCCTCTCAGTGTCTACCGAACGCTCAGAAACTTCGGCAGCGGATGGCTCCAGTTCCTGCCCATCGTGCGGCGCGGACCGGACGGGAGGGTAACACCGGACTCTGTGTCTGCCAAGGCGTACGGGGAGTTCCTCTGCACGGTGTTCGATGAATGGGCCCACCACGATATCGGGAAGCTGAACGTGCAGCTCTTCGCCGAAATGTCGCTCGTGTGGGCCGGAGGAACCGCCAATCCGTGCTGGATGGCCCCGACCTGCGGACGCGTGGTCGTCGTCGAACACGACGGCGCCGTCTATGCGTGCGACCACTTCGTCACGGCCGAGCACCGCATCGGCGACCTCGGAACCTCCCACCTGAGCGCGCTGGTCGATGGGCCGGAGCAGCGTCGCTTCGGTGAGGACAAGTGGGACCGGCTTCCGGGGCAGTGTCGTTCCTGCCCGTGGCTCACGGTATGTAACGGCGGGTGTCCAAAGGACCGCTTCACGTTAGCAGCGGATGGCGAATCTGGACTCAACTACCTCTGCGACGGCCTCCGGCGGTTTTTCGCCCATGTCGAACCGCGACTGCGACAGGTCATGCGGCGCAAACAGCAGGGGACGAAGCCCGAAGCTATCGTGGCCGAGCTGCGCGCCGAGTCGCTGGTTCGCTGGCGCGGCGTGGGACGAAACGACCCGTGCCCCTGTGGGAGCGGGCGCAAGGCGAAGCAGTGCTGCTGGGCACATCGGCCGTAGCGACGTCGACACTCTTCGCCCATACAGATATCACGCCGGCCCACTTGTGAGGCTGTTAGAGAGCGCCAGTATCCCGCTCTTCGAGCCTAGTCGAGAGGGCGGGCGTCTTCTCGCATCACCGCCGCGGCGAGCCGTCTGCTGCCATCCTACTATCACCAACCTGCTGTTGGGGCGTGTCTCGGTAGACATATTGATGCCATCCCGCTATGCTTTGATGCATGAGGACCACCATCCGATTGGACGACCACCTCCTCAAAGAGGCTAAGCGGCTCGCAGCGGATACGGGGCGCACCTTGACCGCCGTTATCGAGGACTCGTTGCGAGAAGCCATCGCTCGCAAGCGGGCTGGAGTTCCCCGTAAGCGGGTGAGGCTCCCGACTTTCAAGGGTCAGGGCCTGCAACCTGGCGTGGACTTAAACGACTCTGCGGCCTTACTTGACCTAATGGAAAGGCCGGATGTTGCTCCCTGACGTCAACATTCTCGTCTATGCCTACCGAGCGGACGCACCGCACCACGGGCGGTTTAGGCAATGGCTGGAAGACCTCATATACGGAGACGAGGCGTACGGCGTCTGCGACCCTGTACTTAGCGGGTTC
Source organism: Chloroflexota bacterium (assembly GCA_016190485.1). GTDB lineage: Bacteria > Chloroflexota > Dehalococcoidia > SHYD01 > SHYD01 > JACPQN01. The sequence continues at coordinate 15,225 of JACPQN010000065.1, read as the reverse complement.
CTCCGAATTGTGACCCACCCTGCAGTGTTCAGACCCCCGAGCCCTATCGATAGTGCCTTGGCCTTCGTCGAGGAATTGCGGGGCCAGCCCAACTGCGTGCTGCTCGCACCCGGCGCGCGCCACTGGGACATATTCACACGCCTCTGCCAGACAAGCGGTGCAAGAGGAAACCTCGTGCCCGACGCATACCTGGCGGCTCTCGCCATCGAATCGGGAAATGAATGGATTACGACTGACGGAGACTACGCACGGTTCCCTGGTCTGAGGTGGCGCCGTCCTTTTTGAGCGAACCTCACCCTCCGTAAGTTCCAGATCTGCATGAAGGTTCTCAGATTGAACAATCACCCGCTGTGCTCAAGTGGTACCATGGCGCTATGACTCGTGATCCTGGCCGCGGCGCTCGCCGCCAGCACCCGGCCCGTCACCCCACCATCACCACCGCCGCGGGCCACCAGCTCGCCTGCTATCCTGCCTCCGTCCTCGCCTTCATCGTCGATGGCTGGGACCGCTTTCTCCTTTTTCGCCAGCCGGGCCAGACCGGGTGGGAGGTGGTGGCCGGCGCCCTGGAGCCCGGCGAGACCGTCCCCAAGGCCGTGATACGCTGCGTGAAAGAGGCGGTGGGCGCCGAGTTCCTGGCCATCTACCTCGGCGTCTTGGACACCTTCACCTTCGTCTTCGACGCCAACCTCCCGCCTCTGATCAGCATCGGCTGTCTGCTACGGCACCGGGGTGGCGAGCTCCGTCCCGGAAAGAACGTCCAAGAGGCCGAGTTCCGCTGGTGGGCGCTCTCGGAGCTGGACAGCATCGAGCTGGCCGTCCCCAGAGGCCGCTGGGACCTCCTCACCCGCGCCGTCGACATGTCCCGTTACCTGCGAGACGCACGAGAGCCCGAGGAAGACGCCCTCAGTCCTGAGCGCGAGGACCTCTGGTCCTAAGGCCAGAGGTCCCTCGCCACATCACCCAGGCCCAGGGCCAGCAACGCCCTCTTAGTGGGCCTCGCCGTCGCCCCGTCCCAGTCCAGCTCCTCAAGGTCCTTCCTGATCTGCTCCGCAGGCTCCACCGTGACCCCGGCCAGGGGACCTTCGGTCTGGGGCGGCGCGCCCACGATCCTGGGGTGCAGCTTGTACTGCACGGGGTTGATCCCCTCCCGACTGTTGAACGCCTGGCGCATGGCGACGATCCGCGCCGCGTCTCGCTCCAGCTCCTCCCAGGAGCGCTCCCAGCCGGTCACCGCGCCCAGAAATCCTGTCAGGTACTTGGGCACGTCCAGCCCGAGGGCCCCCAGATAGCCGAACATACACAGTCCCGAGGCGTTGACCAGATGGTGCGCGAAGCTGCGGCGCCCGAAGGACTCCTGGGTATGGCGCCCCGGCGTCGCATCCATCACAAAGCGAGTGACGGCCAGCTCCCTGGCCTCCGGGAGCCCGAACTTGGGATCATGCATCCCCGGCTCCACGCCTCCGATGTGGACAGCGTACTGCGCTGCGCCCCTGCCAATCCTCTCGGCCGCCTTAGCGGAGCCGTCGGCCAGGACATCGCCAAACCCTTCCCGCCGGGCCATCTTCTCCGTCATCGCCACCACGGCCTGGTGATTGCCCCAGGTCAACTCGATGCCGTCGGTGTCGGCCCTGGTGATTACCCCCTGCTCAAAGCACTCGATGGCAAAGGCCACCACCGCGCCTGCCGCGATGGTGTCCAGGCCATAGCGATTGCAGATATCGTTGGCCATGTTGATGGAGTCCATATTCGTGTTGCCGCAGATGGCGCCGAAGGACGCATGGGTCTCATACTCTACCCGGCGCAGCCCTGCCCCGTACGTGTAGCCTCCTTTGCCCTCGCGCAGAACCCCCTCGCAGGCCATGGTGCAGCGCCAGCAGGTGTCGTTGCGGGTCTGGTTGGCAATGGCGGCGTCTCCGCTGAGCCCCCCTAGGTTTGGCAGGTCCACCACACCCACCCCACCCCAGTTCTTCACGGGCGAATCGCCGCTGTGGGCCGAGCCGGCCGTGAGCGCGGCGGTGCCCCACCGGTGGAAGGTCTCCCAGAAGTTGTTCCGCCCAAAGGGGAGCTGGCGTAGCTCCTGGGTGTGCTCCTGCCGGAGCCGGTTGGCTCTCGCTGCATGTGCGATGGGGACCTGCTGGTCACCCCGCACGGCTACCGCCTTCAGCCGCTTGGAACCCATCACGGCGCCCAGGCCCGAGCGGCCCGCGGCAGCGCCATGGTGCGTGACGATGCAGGCGAGCTGCGCCAGCTTCTCGCCGGAGGGGCCGATGCACGCCACCTCCGTCCCTCGGCCCAGCTCCCGTTGCAGGGTCTGCTCCACGTCATAGCAGTCTCTTCCCCAGAGGTGGCTGGCATCCCTGAGCTCGGCCTTCCCGTTGTCGATGACCAGGTAGACCGGGCGCTCGCTGACACCGGTGAAGAACACGGCGTCGTAGCCGGCGAACTTGAGGTGAGGGCCGAAGAATCCTCCTGAGTTGGCATCCCCCCACCCGCCCGTGAGGGGCGACTTGCCCACGGCCACGTAGCGGACTCCCATAGGAGCGGGCGTCCCCGTCAGTCCGCCGGTGACAAGGCCGAGGATATTCTCTGGGCCCAGGGGGTCCACTCCCCCCCGCTGGCGACTGTAGAGGATCCGAGCGCCGAGGCCGTAGCCTCCCACGAAGTCTCGGTACAGACCATCATCCGGCGTCTCTTCCCGGATCTGGCCTGCGGACAGGTCCACGAAGAGGATCTTTCCCATGTAGCCACCAGGCATACGTCCCTCCTCTTGCCGATAGTTTTGATTGGTGCGGCCCCTGCCGAGCCGCGCTTGACTGGGTGATTCACTCGATACAGAAAGAAATCAGCGACCTGGCTGAAAAAACCCCTCCTTTCCTTTCGTGCACTCACAACCGCAATGACTGGGAAGTGGCTGCAAACCCCTGTTAGATTGCCCCGCTCTACACTCATCGCACGAACCGGTTTATGCCGAGGATGAGTCGGTAACAGGTGTCCACGGTTGGCACAGCGAGGCCCGCTGTGGCGGCCTTCGCGACCACATACCCCAGGGTTTCTTCCACCTCCAGCCTTCGGCCGTGCTCCAGATCCTGGAGGCTGGAATACCGGTGCATGGGGGCACGGGCTTGCATTATCGCCCCCACCTCCCGGGATTTCTCCACTCCTTCCGCCTCCGTGACGCTGGTGACTGTTTTCACAGGGAAGGAAGGCATGTCTTCCAACGCTATGCCCCGCGTCGTGGCCAGCGCCGCCGTCTCTCGCATGAGCCGGGTGCAGATAAGGGCAGCATCCGGGTCCGAGAGAAACTTATGCGTCTCCAGCCGCGTGAGCAGGGACAACACCGTGCCTCCGACCCACACCACGAACTTTGACCACTCGATGCTCTGAATGTGCGCTGTGGCCTCGGCCTGCACCCCAGCGCGTGCGAGCGCCCCGACCAGTTGCTGCACGCGTTCAGAGGTGCCCTCCGGCAGCTCCCCCACATAGAAGCCTTGGTTCAGGGTGAACCGCGCCGAGCCTTCCGTCAGCACCTCCCCGCTGAAGAACGCCGCCGCACCGACCGTTTTTCCGGGGCCGAACGCGTCCGCCAACTGCTCGTTCTTGAGGACGCCGTTTTGGACGGACAGCACAGTCGCCACATCGAGGTGACGCAGCGGCGCTAACGCGGCCGCCGTGTCATAGGTCTTCACCGCCATGATGAGGACATCCGCCCCACGGAGCTCCAGGGGGTCGGTGATCACCGGGCAGGCGCTATTGAAGTCAGCCAGGCCCGTGATGGTGATCCCGTGCTGCCGCAGGTAGCCCGCGCGGTCCCCGCGGGCGACCACCACGACGTCCTCACCGGCACGGGCTAAGTGGCCAGCGATGATCGATCCCAGTGCCCCTGCACCCAGAACGACAATGCGCACTGTAGTCCTCCATTGCGATACCAAGGCCGGCCATGATTTTCTCAGCGGCCTAGCCCGCCGGGCTTCAGCCGTCCGATGCCATTTGAGCTAGCCGGACAGGTCGTGGGCCTACGGCTTGCGGCCTGCAACATAGAATGCGGTGGTGGAGACGAAATACGAGTCTGCCTTACCAGCTTCTTCCACGGAGTCAAGCCAGGCGGAGGCCTCAGCAGCGGGCCAACACCAGCTATAGGCCAATTCTAAAGCTGGTGCGCAATAGTGCGAACGCACCAGTATTGCTCACGCAACGGTTAGGTGGTCGGCTCTTCCGAAGGCTGACCTTCCTCCGTCTGGAAGGCCGGCGTGGTGGCCCGGAGGTTCCCCGTCATGTGGCGGTAACGGGCCATCAGGTACTTGTACTGGGTGCTGAACTCTTCGAACACTGCAGGCGGGAAGAAGCCCTCCTCCACGCCCACCTCCATATCCCCCAGCAGCGTGGTCAGCTCGTGAAAGAAGCGCTCCTTGTCCTCCGCCTCCTCGAACTGCGGCTCCAGGGGCTGGTTCAGGTCCAGGGGGGCATTCATGGCGTCGCCTCCTCGATGGCGCGGCTGGTAAGGAGCCGCCGGTACTCCTCGGCGCTGCCGATGCCCTCTAGGGCCCGGAGGAAGGCCGCCACCGAGCCGGCCTGCTGGAAGAGCCGCTCCAGTTGCGGGCCAATGGGGCTCACCGAGGCCGGGCTATCGGCGTAGGTGCCGTGGAAGGCGAAGTAGGCCTGGTTGAGCTTGCGGATCGCATAGCCCTGCTCCACGAAGAGCAGGCGGCGCTCCTCCATGTACTGCTCCGCCGCCGCCACGCTCCCCTGGGCCAGCAGGCGCTCCGCCTCCATCCGGGTCTCCCGCATCTCCTTGCGGAAGTCGAAGGCGGGCCGCTGTCCGGCCGCCGGCGCACTGCGGGGGCCATCCTGCTCAAAGTGGCGGCTCATGAGCTGCCGGCCCACCTCTCTCCCCACGATGTTGGCCGTTGTCTCGTTGATGGTGCGCATCTCCTCACTCTTGAAGTAGTTGAACCCCAGCGGGCGAAAGAAGAGATAGGTGTGCGCCCACTCGTGGACGGCGGTAGAGAGCGCAAAGTCCAGGCTCGCGGCCTCGGTGATAATGGTGGGATAGGTGGAGTAGCCACCCGTGGGCTCCACCAGGGCGGACCAGCCCAGCGCTTCGGCCCCTCCCTCCATCTGGAGGGCCTGCTGGTCGCTCAGGCCAGGTTGGAGCACGGTGCTGCGCGCCAGCCGGATGCGCTCCCGGGGCGAGACCACCAGCACGCTGGGGGGCCGCACCAGCGTGAACGCCACCGGCGGGAAGACCTGCCCGCCTCCCGGCGGCAGGCTGGGCGCCAGTCCCTCCTCCGCCAACGCCCGGGCCACCAGCGCCACCATGGCCCGCTGGACGCCGGGGCGCAGCGCGTTGCGCTCCTGCTGCAGCGCCTGGAGACCGGTCGCCATGCCAGCCCGCAACGGCGACGCGGGCATCCGCTGTAGCGCCAGCTCGGTGCTCGCGGTCCCCCGGCCCAGGGCGAAGTACTGCCGGATCCGGGCCAGGCTCTGGGCGTCATCGGCCCTGGGCGCCGGCAGCAGAAACTGGGAGACGGCCCAGCGGGCCACCGCTCGCCGCTCCCAGTCTACCATGGAGAAGCGGCAGCAGCGGGAGACGCCGTCCAGCGCATCCTCCGGCCCGCCGAACCCCTGGTCACCGGAGCGGGCGGTGCTCTGCAGCGCCTCGGCCACGGCCCGCACGGCGCACAGAGCCGACCCTGCCAGCAGCGCCAGACCCAGGCAGAAGGCGATGGTCCAGAGCTTCCAGGAGAGGAGCATGGCTGAGCTATGACGTGGGCTGCGCCATCATGTGCGTACCTTCCTCTTGAGGATAGCACAGCCTGCCGGGTATCCAAAGGCGGAGCCTGTTCCTTGCGCCTTGCTCGGGCATCCAGTATCCTTCCTGTAAGGAGGATGAGAGGCGTGCCCGTGGAGCAGGAACCAGCCCCGCCGCCATCGCGTCCGTGGCTGTCGCTGGTCATTCCCCTCTACAACGAGGCGGAGAGCCTGGTCGCCCTGCACCGGGCGGTCCTGGACGCCCTGGGAGAGGGCGACTACGAGGTGCTCTTTGTCGACGACGGCAGCACCGACGAGTCCTTCGGCGTCCTCAAAGAGCTGCAGCGCCAGGACCCACGGGTGCGGATCATCCGCTTTGGGCGCAACTTCGGCAAAGCCGAAGCCCTGGCCGTAGGCTTCCGGGAGGCCCGGGGCGAGGTGATCGTCACCATGGACGCCGACCTCCAGGACGACCCCCGGGAGATCCCGACCCTAGTGGCCCAGTTGCCCCAGGGCTACGACTTGGTGAGCGGCTGGAAGCAGGAACGGCAGGACCCCTGGAGCAAGACCTTCCCATCCCGTGTCTTCAACCTGGTGACCAGCTTCTTCACCGGCGTGCAGTTCCGAGATTTCAACAGCGGGTTCAAGGCCTACCGCCGCAGGGTGGTGGAGGAGCTAAAGGTGTACGGTGAGCTGCACCGTTTCCTCCCGGTCCTGGCCTACTGGAAGGGCTTCCGGGTCACCGAGGTGCCCGTGCGGCACCACCCGCGGCGCTTCGGGCGGTCCAAGTACGGGCCGCGCCGGTTCCTGGCAGGCGCCCTGGATCTCCTCACCGTCCTCTACCTCACCCGCTTTCATCGCAAGCCCCTACATCTCTTCGGCTCCGTGGGCCTCATCTGTGTGAGCCTGGGACTCCTGGTAAACCTGTATCTCACCATCCTGTGGTTCAGCGGCGAGCCCATCGGCACCCGCCCGCTGCTCCAGCTCGGCGTCCTGCTCATGGTCACCGGCGTCCAGTTTCTAAGCCTGGGTCTCCTGGGCGAGATGCTGACCTTCACGGCGGTGGAGGGCAAGCCCCGGGACCACGTCTACGAGCTGGTGGAGCCCCCGGAACCCCCAGCGCCGTGGGATCACGGCGCTCCGCCTCCCCTGGCAGCCGGCGGCCCCGCAGCGCTGCCCTCTCGGGGCGAAGCACGATAGCGGCAGTGGCGGGGCTTGGGTCACCCCCCGCCTCGGTGGAGCAGAGGCGCGGTGGTAGCTGGGCCGCCAGGACAGCGCCGCTCGGGCATGCCCACCTAGTAAGGATGATGCGACCATGAGCGTCGTCAGCGCGCCCCAGCGGGTGGCCAGCCGCAACCTGCAGAAGCACAGGAATCCCAACCCGCTTCACCAGTGGCTGCTGCAGCGCTTCCACCACCGGGTGGCCACCCTGGTCTCCGAGGCGCTGGCGGCGCTGCCTGGGGAGGGACGCAGCGGCCAAAGACAGGTGACCCTGCTGGACGCGGGCTGCGGCGAGGGTTTTGTCACGGCCTTTCTGGCAGGCCAGTTTCCGATGCTCCGGGTGCTGGGGATAGAGCCGAGACCGGAGGCGCTGGCCTATGCCCGGGAGCAGCTCCCCACCGCGGGCTGGCTCGCCGCCGACATCTATCACCTGCCCCTGGCCGATAGCAGTGCGCCCATCGTGCTCTGCCTGGAGGTGCTGGAGCATCTGGAGCGGCCCTGGGAAGCCCTGGAGGAGCTGCAGCGAGTCTGCTCCGGCGCCCTGGTGCTCAGCGTGCCCAACCAGCCCTACTTCGCCCTCGCCAACCTGCTGCGGCTGAAGAACCTGCCCACCCTGGGGGATGACCCGGAGCACGCGTCCCACTGGCGGGGCAGCACCTTCCTGCGGCTGGCGCAGCGTCAGCTCCAGGTGGACCGGGCAGTCACCGCCTTTCCCTGGATCGTGCTGCGGGGCCGGCCACTTCCCCGCCGCTGAGGCAGCAGCATGCCTGTCACCTTCGGCCACATCGGCTGGCGGGAGGCCCGGACCGCCGAGGTCGCGGAGCCACCGCTGCCCCAGGAGGAATCCTCCCCCGCCCGGGAGGACGACACCCTCATCAACCGCTTCGTCTACGTGGCGGTGGGCCTCTATGCCGTGACCTTCGCCATCCTCAGCGTCCTCCAGCACGAGAGCTTTCAGACCAACGCGTTCGATCTGGGCAACATGGACCAGGCCGTGTGGAACACCGCCCAGGGCCGGCCCCTGGAGTTCACCAACTGGTCCGGCGGCGCCACCCGCCTGGCGGCCCACGTGGAGCCGGTGCTGTTTCTGGTGGCGCCCCTGTATCACCTCTACAGCAGCCCGCTGGTGCTGCTCATCCTCCAATCCGTGGTCATCTCCCTGGGGGCCATCCCTGCCTTCTGGCTGGGTCGGGACGTGCTGCGGAACCGCTTCGCCGCCGCGGTCTTCAGCTTCAGCTACCTGCTGTCGCCCGCGCTGGAGATCGCCAACCTGGCGGACTTCCACGCCGTGGCCTTCGCCTCGGCCTTCCTGCTCTACGCCTTCTACTTCGCCCACCGCGGGCGCTACCTGCTTTTTTTCATCGCCGCGATCCTGGCCATGGCCACCAAGGAGCATGTGCCCATGAGCGTCTTTGTCATGGGGCTCTACATCGCCCTGGTGCAGGGACGGCCGCGGGTCGGCTATAGCGCCTGCGTCCTGGCGGCCCTGTGGGCGGGCGTCGCCTTCGGTTTCGTCATCCCGCACTTTAACCCCCAGGGCATCTCGCCTTATCTCAGCCGCTACGACCAGTTGGGCAAGAGCCCCCTGGGTATCGTCACCACCGTCCTCTTGGACCCCGAGGGCACCTTCCGGCTCCTCTCGGAGCCAGCCAAGGGCCACTATGTCCTGAACCTGCTCTCGCCGACCCTCTTCCTTCCCCTCCTCAGCCCGGTCACCCTGGCCATGGCCCTGCCCGATCTGGCCATCAACCTCTTGAGCAACTTCCAGGAGATGTTCGCCGGGCGGGCGCACTACGGCTCGGTCATCGTCCCCTTCGTGACGGTGAGCTCCGTGCTGGGCGCGGGCCTGCTGCGCCGGGTGCTGGCGCGGCTGCACCCGGCGGTGGCCTCCGGTGGGATGACGCTGGTGGCGCTGCTGGTGCTGGGGACCGCGTTGGCGGAGTTCTACCAGCAGGTGTTCCTGCCGCTGACGGACCACCTGCCCAGAGTCACGGCGCACCACCAGGGCGCCAGGGCCCTCATGAGCCTCATCCCACAGGACGCGGCCGTGGCGGCCAGCTCGACGCTGAACCCCCACGTGAGCCAGCGACGGCAGCTTTCCCTCTTCCCAGAGATTGACAAGGCGGACTATATTTTCCTGGACGTGACCGCCACGCCCTACCCCCTGGATGCCGCCAGCCAGTGGTGGCGCGTCGTCCAGCTCCTCCAGAGCGGCCAGTGGGGCGTGGTGGCCGCCCGGGACGGCTACCTCCTCCTGCGCCGGGGCGCTGAAGCCGGCGTCCTGCCCGAGGAGTTCTATACCTTCGTGCGGGCGGAGCCATCCGCCATCGCCACCCGGCTCTCCGTGGCCTTCGGCAGCACGGTGGAGCTGGTGGGCTACAGCCTGGAGCCGGGACGTGTCCTTCACGGCCACGATCCGTACGCCAAGCTCCGTCTGTTCTGGCGGGTTCAGGAAGCGCCGACACAAGATTTCCTCGTGGCCGTTTCAGTGGTGGGAGAGGAGGAGCAGACCATCTTGGTGGACCGCCACCAGCCGACGTTGCTCTGGTATCCATCCCAGCGCTGGGAGCCGGGCCGCCTGATAGAGGTGGTGGCTCCCTGGCTGCCCCTGGGCGACGCCGACCGGGGGGAGCTGCGCGTCACCCTGGTGGAGCGGGAGCCGCCCTACCGCCCGGTGGTAGCCCTGGCGCCCCAGCCCCTAGAGGCGGCGCAGCAGGAGCTGCTGCGCAACGGCGGCCTCTCTCTGCGGATCACCGGGATCGAGAAGGGATAAACCGGTGCTGAACCCCTTCCTGGTCTGGAAACGCCCGCGCTCCGGGGCCCCACCCCACCGCCGCCGGGCCACCTACGGCGCCTTAGCTGCGGTGTTCCTCATGGCCGGCCTGGTGAAACTCCCCGATGCCAGGGATGGCCCGCCCCTGGCGCTGGCGGAGGCATACCGGGCCGACCCGGCCGTTGCGGTGGCAGCGGAGGAGCTGGCCGAGGCGCTGCGGCTCTCGCTCGGAGGCACGGGCCCCCGGCTCATGGGCATCAGCCTGAGCGGGCGGACTCCCTTCAGGGTGGTGGCCGGCCTTCCCGACAGTCCTGAGGTGGAGGCGGTCCGCCGTGGCTATAGCCTCGCCCTCTCCACGCCCGGCCCCGAGGGCTACGTGATTCACCCCTTGCCGCAGGCTACCCCACCGGGGGCGCTGGTGGTGGGCGGTGGCCCTCTGGGCCTCGCCTACGGTCTGCTGGCGCTGGGCGAAGACCTCCGCCTGCAGCGGCCCTACCTTCAGTATCCCTTGCCCGTGATCCGCGAGCCGGCTATGGAGCTGCGTCTGGTCTCTGACCCCCTGGACCCCCGTTATCCGGGGCCAGACCAGGCCCTCAAGTGGGGCTACAACGCCGTGATGACGGAGCCGTGGCCTGCGCTGGCGCTCTACGACGCCTTCGACCCCGCGATCTACGATCCCGGCGCCCAGAGCCAGGCCAGGGCCTGGGTGGAAGAGCGCCGGCGCCTGGCGCGAGCGCAGATCGGGCGGGCCAAGGCCCTCCACCTGAAGGTGCTGGCGCCCGGCGACGTTATCAGCCTGCCGGCCGTGGCGCAGGGCCTCTACGGCGCTCAGGTGACGGACGGCGCGCTCTATCCTCGCTACTGCATCGAGCGGCCCAGGGTGCAGGCCCTGCTGGCGGCCGCGCTGGACGAGGTGTTCGCCACCTACCCCGAGCTGGACGGCGTGGTGATCCGGACCGGGGAGAACTACCCGCTGGGACCGCTTGCAGGGAACACGCCCCAGGATGCCCAGTGCCGCCGCACCGGCGATGGCCAGGAGAGCCTGGCGGCCACCCTGCGCTTCTTGCACCAGCAGGTGGTGGGGAAGCACGGGAAGCTGCTGGTGCAACGGGCCTGGGACCTTGGCAACGAGGGGCTTCACGCCCAGGCCGCGGGAACTGCACGACTGAGCTCGGTGTTCCCGGCGGCGGTTCCGCCCGTTCTCTCCTTTAAGATCAGCGAGACCGACTTCTGGCGCTACAACGGGCTGAACCCCAACCTGCTCCAGCAGGGGGCGCCTCGCATGGTGGAGTTCCAGGCGGCCCGAGAGTACGAGGGCAAAGGCGCATTCCCCAACTACGTGGCGGGCATCTACGCCCATGGCCCACCGGAGCGCGGGGAGCAGGGGGGACTGCGGGAGGCGCATCGGGCCGGGGTGAGCCAGGCCTGGGTCTGGGCCAAGGGCGGTGGCTGGGGCGGCCCTCACCCCCAGCACCAACTCTGGAACGAGGCCAACGTCTACGCGCTGAGCCGCCTGCTGTGGGACCCTCAGGCAGACCCCCATGCCCTGGCACAGGACTGGGCCACCCTCCGGTTCGGCGCGCAGGCGGCGCCGTACATGGCCCGGCTGCTGGAACGCTCAGCGGAGGCGACCCTGAAGGGCTTCTACTTTCGCTGCTACGCCAGTCGGAATTCGGCCTGGGTGCCCAACCTCCTCTGGGTACGGGACGACATCATCGCGAGCGGCGCCAAGCTAGAAGAGCTCTATCAGGCCTGCCGGGAAGAACCGGACTTCTCCAGCGCCCTGCAGGAGAAGCAGGAGGCGCTGGCGCTGGCGCGCTTGATGCAGGAGGACTTCCGCCAAGCGCGGCCCTTCATCGTTGATAAGGCGCTGGCGCGCCGCGTCGACGTGAGCCTGGAGTACCAGCGCACCCTCTTCGAAACCCTGCTCCACTACACCACCGGGATGTTCTCCTTCTACCGCTATCGAGAGAGCCAGGGCCTGAATCAGGCGGCGCGAGCGGCCGCCCTGGAGGGCTTCCAGCGTCTGCAGGAGAGCTGGCTCCTGCACACCCAGGTGGTCGCCCGACTGCCTGGCGCACCCACCCCCTACCAGGACGCCGGCATGGGGCCGACGGTGGAGGCGGCCAAGAAGGAGCTGGAAGGCCGGTAGGGTCCTCCGGGAGATTGCATTGCCACCACCCCCGTACGATAATGCGGACGCTATGTTGCTCGCCATTGATATCGGCAACACCAATGTCACCCTGGGCGTCTTCGAAGGCGAGACCCTCCGAGGCACGTGGCGGTTTGCCTCCGACCCCAAGAAGATGCCGGACGAGTATGCGGTGCAGCTCCTGACCCTGCTGCCGCGGGCCGGCATCGACTTCTCGCAGATCGACGAGGCGGTCCTGTGCAGCAGCGTGCCGCCGCTGGTGGTCACCTTCGACGAGCTGTGCCAGCGCTACTTCGGCGTCAAACCCCTGGTGATGGCCGCGGGGATCAAGACGGGCATCCGCGTCCGCTACGAGAACCCCCGGGAGGTGGGCGCCGACCGGGTGGCCGACGCCGTGGCCGCGTTCCACATGTACGGCGCGCCCCTAATCGTGGTGGACTGCGGCACCGCCACGGTCTTCGATGCCGTGACCGCTGAAGGCGACTACCTGGGCGGTGCCATCGCTCCCGGCATCTACATGGCGCTGGATGCCCTGATCTCGGGCACCGCGATGCTGCGGCGGGTGGAGTTGGTGCGGCCCAAGCAGGCCATCGGCCGCAACACGGTGCACAGCATCCAGTCGGGCCTGATCTTTGGCTATGTCGGTCTGGTAGAGGGGGTCGTTGCCCGTTTCAAAGAGGAGCTGGGTGGCGAGGCTCGCGTCATTGGCACCGGCGGACTGGCGGCCATCATCGCCCGGGAGACGCCGGTGATCGAGCTGGTGGACCCCGACCTCACCCTCCACGGGCTCCGCATCATCTATGATCTGAACCGGGAGCACTAGCCGCGTCCGGAATTCATCGTCCTGGCGGCAGAGGAGGTGGCCCATGGGGGTTCGAGGCAAGCACATCGTGCTGGGGGTTTCCGGGAGCATCGCGGCCTACAAGGCCGCCGATCTGGCCAGCAAGCTGATCCAGGCGGGCGCCCGGGTCAGCGTCATCATGACCCAGGCGGCCCGGGAGTTCATCACGCCCCTCACCTTCCGTAGCATCACCCACCAGCCCGTGGTCACCGATTGGTGGGACCCCGCGTCGGACCTGAGCATCCAGCACGTGGCCCTGGCCGAGTCGGCGGACGCAATGGTGGTTGCCCCCGCCACGGCCGACCTCCTGGCCAAGCTGGCCGCGGGTCTGGCCGATGACCCCCTCTGCGGCACGGCCCTGGCCACCCAGGCCCCGCTGCTCCTGGCGCCGGCCATGGACGCCCACATGTTCGAGCACCCCGCCACCCAGCAGAACCTGCGGACCCTCCAGGAGCGGGGCGCGACCGTGGTGGGGCCGGAGCGCGGCCGCCTGGCCTCCGGCCTGACGGGGACCGGCCGCCTGGCCGCGGCCGAGACCATCATGGGACACCTGGCCGCGCTCCTGGGCCGGCAGGGCGACCTGAAGGGCTACAAGATCGTGGTGAGCGCCGGGCCTACCGAGGAGCCCCTGGACCCCGTGCGCCACATCGCCAACCGCTCCTCCGGCAAGATGGGCTTCGCCATCGCCGAGGCCGCCCGGGACCGGGGCGCGCGCGTGACCCTGGTCACCGGCCCCACCGCCCTGCCGGACCCGCCGGGCCTGCGCACGGTGCACATCCGGACGGCCCTGAACCTGCGGGACCGGGTTCAGGAGGAGGTGCGTGACGCCCACGCCATCATCATGGCCGCCGCGCCGGCGGACTTCCGCCCGGCCAGCATGGCCGAGCAGAAGATCAAGAAGGGTGCCGAGGCCACCATGGTGGTGGAGCTGGTGAAAAACCCCGATATCATCGCCGAGACCAGGGGCGACTTTCTCAAGATCGGCTTTGCGGCGGAGAGCGAGGAGCTGCTGAAGAACGCCCGCACCAAGCTGGTGGAGAAGGGGCTGGACCTCATCGTGGCCAACGACATCACCGCGGAGAACAGCGGCTTTGCCGTGGACACCAACAAAGTCTTCCTGCTGGAGCCTTCCGGCCAGGTGACGGAGCTGCCGCTGCTCCTCAAGACCGAGGTGGCCGACCGCATCCTGGACCGGGTGGTGGAGCTGCTGGCGGCCCGGGGCAAGCGCCCGGTGGGGGTGTAGAACGGTGGCGACTCGTCGTTGCGATGGCCACTCCGGGTGAGCTGTGGCAATCCCGACGGGGTTGCTGCGCTGCGCGCGATGACCCATTTGCGAACAAGCGCTATAGTCCAATAACCGTATGGTGACTCCCGCCGAACGGTATGCCGCCCGCATAGATGCGGTGCAAGCGCAGCAGACCCGCATCTATGGCGAACCTCCACCGCGGCGCGAGGGCTTGAGGCGCCAGGTCGCCCAGAGCTTCCGTGTCGATCCGCGGCGCAGGCTCTCCGCTAATTTGGACATCATAGCTTCATACATCCAGCCGGAGGACGTGGTACTAGATGTAGGTGGCGGCGCAGGGCGGATTGGGCTGCCCCTGGCCCTCCGCTGCCGCGAGGTGATCAACGTGGACCCCTCAGTAGCAATGCTAGAAGAGTTCCAGGCTTCTGCATCTGAGGCTGGCACCAGCAATGTCCGAGCGGTCCAGGCTGGTTGGCTGGAAGCCAAGGACATTGAGGGTGACCTGGCCATCGTGTCCCAAGTGACGTATTTCGTACGGGACATTCAGCCCTTCGTCGAGAAGCTGGCGGCCGCGGCGCGCCGCCGAGTAGTCATCGCCATCTGGAGCGTGCCAGCCCCAAGCCTCCATGGAGACCCCTTTCGCCTGCTTTTTGATGAAGAGTTGGCGCTGGCCCCGGGCCACAGGGAGCTGCTGCCCGTCCTGTGGGGAATGGGCTTGCTGCCGGAGGTGAGGGTGCTGCCAGAATCGTTCACAGGCAACGCGGCCTACCAGGGCCCCGGAGGCCACCTCCCTCAGACCCGGGATGAGGCGTTGGACCGCGTGCTCCATCTGCTAGCTCCGCCTTGGTTCTGGGAGCGAAGAGGGCCTGCGTTCGAAACCCGGGCCCGCACCCTCATGCAGGGCCACCTCGACGAGTATGTGTCCCAGATACCAGAGGGCTACGCGTTGCGGAAAGCACTGGAGGCGCGCGAGGTGCTTATCACTTGGGAGACGGGTCAGGCACGCCGATGAGACTCGGTGATCCGTTCCTTCTTGTCGCGGCCGCCAGCGTGGTATGCCTCTTGGTTCCCGCCTGTGCCCCGACGCCCTCTCTGGCGAGCGGCGCCGAGGCTGCCTCCGCAGCCCCAGGCTCTCTGGCTGACGCCTCTGCCAGCCTTCAGGGCGCCGCGCTACCCCTAGAGGCTGCCCCGCCCGCCCTCCCCACTCTGGCGCCGAGCCAGCCCTGGCGCATCGTGATCCCCGAGAT
>JACPQN010000064.1 GCA_016190485.1 Chloroflexota bacterium | reverse complement strand
GACTCCTACGACGGGTGGGCCATCGGACTGGCCACCTCCCGCGACGGCGAGTCATGGGAGAAGTGGCAGGGGAACCCGGTGCTGCGGCCTGGCCCGCCCGGGGGCTGGGACAGTCGCAGCGTCCATGACCCGCGGGTGCTGTGGGATGGCCGTCGCTTCCTCATGTGGTACTCGGGCTATGACGGCGTCCGCTGGCGGGTGGGCCTTGCCACCTCCGAGGACGGCCTGCGATGGGCCCGCTTTCCGGGCAACCCCGTGCTAGAGACCGGCCCCGTGGGAAGCTGGGACGAGTCGGGCGTGGCCTACTCATCGGTGCTGGCCCAGGCTGGGAGCTACCTCATGTGGTACCAGGGGTTGGACCCAGCCGGGCGGTGGCGCATTGGCCACGCCGCGTCCCTGGACGGCGTCCAGTGGTTTAAGAGCGCTGAAAATCCGGTGTTGGGGCCCGGACCACCAGGCGCGTGGGACCAGGAGCGGGCCTTCACACCCCACGTCCTCTCGTGGCGCGGCGGGTTCCTGATGCTTTATGGCGGCGGGCTCGGCGGCAGGGAACTGGGCTACGCCTTCTCGGCCGATGGTGTGCGCTGGCGCAAGGCCCTGGCAGGCCCGGCCCTGCCCGTCCAGCAGGCGGGCCTGGCCGCGCCGCCAGACACGCGCTACCTCACCGTGGCGGCTCTGCGGGAAGGGACATGGCTCCACGTGTGGTATGGTCAGCAGCGGGGCGAGGGAGCGACCAGCGTAGCGCTCCGAAGGCGAGTCGCCGCGGCGACCTCTGGCGACTGGGAGATCCGGCGAGCCAGCGCAGCGCTGCGGCAGCCACCGTAGCTGGCTACAGCTAGGTGGTCAGGCGGCGGTAGAGCGCGGGCAGGCGGCGGGGCAGGGAGTAGATGTCGGCAACCACCTCGTACCCGATGTCGCCGCACATGGCCTTCAGGTAGTCGTGCCCGTTCTTGTCGATGGAGATGCAGAAGGGCGTGATGCTCTTGAGCTTGGCCTCGCTCAGCGCGGCCTTGGTGTCGTGGACGGCGTACTCCTTCTCGTCGGTCATCACGCCATCGGGCCCCAGCATGTCCAGGATCTGCTCCAGCGGGCGGTAGCGGCCCCGGTGGGGGCCTTCCAACTCCCAGGGTAACGTACCGTAGTCCCGGTCCTGGGGACGCCCGTCGCTCAGGAGCACCAGCAGCTTAGTGCGCGCCTCCTCCTGGGCCAGGCGGGTGATGGTGTGGCGGATGGCAGTGCCCATGCGAGTGCCCTGGAGGGGCATGATCTTGTCCACCCGAGCCTTCACCCGGGAGGAGAAGGGCTCCCGCAGGTCCTTCACGGAGAAGAGCTGGACATCGCTGCGGCCGGAGCCGGAGAAGCCGTAGATGCCGTACACGTCGCCGATCTGCTCCATGGCCTCCATGAGGAGCACCAGCCCCTCCTTCTCGATCTCGATGATGCGTTTACCGGCGCTAGTGCCGTTGCGCTGGGCGACCAGGGCATCGTCGGGCCCCAGGCTGGCGAAGTTACGGGGCAGCGCCTGGTCCACCCGCTCATCGGTGGAGAGGCTCATATCCAGCAGCAGGGCCACAGCCACGCTACGCTCCGTCTTGCGACGCCGCCAGTAGACCTTGTCCCGCAGGCCGTCGCCGGAGCGCTTGTTCACCACGGAGTCCACCACGGCGTCCAGGTCGAACTCCTCGCCATCCAGCAGCCGCTTCACCCGCCCCATTGCCTCGGGCCGCAGCATCTCGAACTGCTTCCGCACGGCGTGCACCAGGGCCGGGTACTTGCGGAGGGTCTCGTCGTAGAACTCCTCGGATCCCTCCTTCAGCGTCCGCTGATGGAGACGGCACCAGCCGGGCCGGTAGGACTTGGTGCGGTAGTCCCACTCGTCGTAGATGTAGACCTGAACCTCCCGCTCCGCCAGGCTCTCCACCAGGGGCGAGATACTCTGGCGCAGGGCCTCGTTCTCGTTCATGGTGCGCAGGTACTGGCCCAGGAGCAGATGGGCGTCCAGGCTCTCGCTCTCGCTCATGGTGCCCCAGGCGTCCATGTACTCCGACCGCTCCGCAAGCCGTTGCAGCAGCTCCTCCAGGGTGATGTCCTGCGTCTCTTCACCGGCCTTGCGGTCCTGCTCCCGCTGGAAGTGGAGCAGCGCCTGCATCACCTCTGGACGGACGTCGTTGCGGTGGTGCACCGGGGGTGGGCTGTTGTACGGGAGGTCCTGGTCCTCCGGCGCGGCTGCGTCACTTTCCGCGTGGCGTGGAAGCCGGTTCACCCGCCGGAAAGCCCGGGCCAGCCGGTCAAGGTCCTCCGTAGCAGGATCATACTGAGCCTGAGCGAGGTCCACCTGAGTCCAGCCTTCCGAAGGGATGGCCTCCAGGGGCAGATTGGGCGTCTGCCGCAGCAGGATGTACAGCCGCAGCGCGGCCTCGGCCACATCAGCGGCGCAGGCGCCATCGCCGCCGACCAAGCGGACGATGCCCGCCGCGGCGGTGAGAAGGGACGCGTACTTCCTGGGGACGGCCACGGGCCCGGGTGGCCGGAGGCGATAGGTCACCAGCAGCTCCACCAGGTACTCCCGCAGGGGCAGCTCCAGCAGCGGAGGCCGCTGCTCCAGAGCATACTCCTGCACCCGGCGATAGGCCCTGCGGATCCCCCGGTACTCCTGGTGCACCCGGGCGTCGATGCGCTCGTCCTCGGCCAGGGTAAAGAGGTCGCGGCTCAGGCGGCGGTCGGCGTAGAGGGCGAAATAGCGCTCGTAGGACGCCAGGTAGGGTCGCTCCGGAGCGACGACTCCGCCCAGGCGGAGGCGCAGAGGACGGAACAGCGCGCCGCCCTCCTCGAAGGCGAAGTCGTAGGTGCCGAACTCCAGGTGGGCCGACTGGTGGGTGGCCAGCACCTTGTACGCGGCGAAGTTGTCCTCTTTAGTGGCGTACTCTTCCACGACTGAGGGCACGAAGATAGCGGCGCCCTCCCAGTTGATCTCCTCGCCGGTGATCCAGCCGCCCGACTCCTGCCGCAACTCTTCGGTAGCCAAGATGCTCACGTTCTGCCCCATGAGGGCCTGGCAGTAGAGGCGCAGCACCTCCCGCACCTCGCCCAGAGTCACCAGGGAGGAGAGCTGGGCCAGGCTCTCCTGGGCGTGGCGGGACTGGAGCCGGAAGTAGCTGACGCCCGCCGCCTCGTGGGAGCGGAGCAGGTCTTCGCCGCGGCGGCACCAGCGCTCCAGCTCCTCCAGAGACAGGCGCTGGAGCAAGCCCGGCGCCGCCCGGAGCAGCTCCTGGGCCGCGATGGGCGAGCGGGCGGCCACACCGCCCGCCAGGGCCAGCAGGGCGCCCCCTTGCTCCGACGTCAGCGCGCTCAGGGCCGTGGCGGCGGCGGCCAGGAACTCCTCCAGGGCCCGGGCGGAGACCTCCTCCAGCCCGGCCAGGGAGCTGAGGAGGGCCCCTTGGGCCGCCGGCTCCAGGGTGGCAAGCTGCGGCCCGAGCTGAGCCGCTGCCCGCCGGTGGCGGGCAGCGGCGTCAGGCGGTGAGCTGGGAGCTGCTTGCTGCTGTGGTTGCGATAGAGACTGGTGTTCGGCCATTACCCGTCAGCGCACAATTTGCCTCATTGTAGTGCCCTGCGGCTGCTGTGCGCAAACGGAGAAGAAAGTGGACACTTTCCCTCCCCCTTTCAGGGGGAGGTTAGGTGGGGGTGATGCTGCTCAGCGACACTTCTCACCCTCCCCTAGCCCCTCCCTGCCAGGGAGGGGAACTTCTATTC